>CAZCAL010000470.1:0-3700 GCA_964496625.1 uncultured Verrucomicrobiaceae bacterium
AACCTCCATCCCATTATCCTTCACCCTCAACCGCCGTCGCTTCACTCGACAAAGCGTCGCGTAATAATTGGTGCGAGCCTTCAACGGCCCCAACACATCTGGAACACTTAAATCCTCCCCCGCCTCCGTCGGGGAAGCAGAACCGACAACACCAAAAGCGCGGGTGGTCAAATCGGACTGAGTCATCCCTCACGACTATCGCAGCGCCAGAGAAAAGCAACAATAAGTTTGCAGAACACTATTCCTGCAGAACACTATTCCTGTTCAGAAAACTGCGCGATCACATCTCCACGCCCATTGCGGACATTGTAACGCACCCGCGCCCCTCTCACCGTGCATTCCAACCCGCCAACCCCTCCACCGAGGTCCGGCTGTAGTCTCTGAACGGCACCCACTTCAACCTGGGAAAAGGCCAATACCAGCAGACAAAACCACCCGGTCCAAGGTTGACGAGAGCTTGGGTGGAGAAAGGACATCGGGATTTCACCATGCCCTCCACCACCTCCGGCGGCAAGCACGAAAAGGCAGCGGCCAGCTGCGCCTAGCCTAGCTGGTGCATGAGCCGTCTACTGCGGACGCCTGATTTGACATTTGATAGATCCTATCTTTTTTTCTTGCGCAAGCTTTCCCAGCTTCGACGTATTTGCTAACAGTTATCCAATTTGAGAGTCCGGTGTCCGAAGACTACAGAACGGCGCGTTCTTTTTTGAGAGGCTGTCCAGCCGGAGCAACGATGATTAGTTCGTCGATTACCCCACTGAGCGTGTCGCGCCACAGCTTTTCGCGACCAGCGAGGCGGTCCGCTGTCCAACGGGATGCCAGAGCCCTTGCGTCAAGGATCACCCAGAGCTGTGCATCGGCATACTTCGCCTGCAATTGGCCGCGCACTTGGGCACAGAGAGCTCTCTGCACCTCCATTTCGGGAGTCGTCGCCATTTGGAAAATCAGTACGGCACGGGGCGTCTCAGGCACCCAGGCGGCTAGCATTTCTTCTTCCTGACCGGCAATGAGCGTACGCCAATCCAGCCGCAGCATGCCGCCCATCGATTCACGCAGCGTCTGAGCGAGTGGTTCGCTGGTATGTCCACCGCCATTTACCAGCGCTGCCTCGGGAAGGTGTGTCCACACAGGAATGCGTTCGTCGCCACCTTCGTTGGCACGCAGCAGACGGGCTGCATAGCGCTCCCAATGCAGTCCTTTGAGTCGTCGCTGAATTTCTGCGTTGGCGCGTCGATCCACCCACACCGCCAAGAATAGCCGAGGCACGATAATGCCCAATAGCAGCGTGCCTGCGTAAAGATGAATCCACGGCAGCGCTGGGGTTCCGAGCCCGTCACTGCCCGCTGTGCGGTGCATTGACGGGAGAGTCTCCAGCGGCAGATCTAAGCCCAATATTTTGGAAGCAGGCGCAAAGAGCACCGCAAAAAACTTCTGGGCACCCGTGTCACTTAGCACGGTGCTCTCCCACATCGCCCGATACTCCCGCGCCCAGCCGCGTGCATAGAGTGCTGCGGCGCTACCGAGGGCCAGGAGGGCTGCGGCGAGATGCAACCACCCGCGAAAGCGCAGCCATAAACGACGAAACGCCACCGGCCACAGCAATTGCTGATACCGCTCCTGTACGGTGGCACTGACGTTGGACTCTGGTGAACTGGACTCCACACCACTCAACCACATCAGCCACACCGGAGGAGGCGTCCCTTCAGCGAGTGGCTGATCCTTTTCCGAAGGCCAAAATTCCACAATCAAGCTGAGCAGAATCACCAGCGCATTCCAAAGTAAAATGCCAACGAGGGGTAGCGCGAGGAGATTGAGTTGCCCCCCTTGCCCCAGTTCCGTCATCGCAAATCCCAATGCCAAGGCTGCGAGCCAACCGGCGATTGCCATGGTCCAGTGGATTTTTGGCACCACTAATCGCCGACGCAACGCGCCAAGTTGCACGGACTCACCCGAGATGCCGGCATCCAGCCGTCGGGCCCGATCTCGCAGGAATTTGGTCATGCCAGCTTCATCCTTACCCGAAGAGACTTCGTCAGAGGCCAAATCAGCGGAGCAGTGTGCGGTGACTTCGGCCCGGCGATGGGAGGGAATCAAAACACCCTCAGCGTCCCCTTCTTCGAGCGCCCGCCATGCACAAACCCGCTGCCAATCGTTCCATCTCATGAAGCTCTCCGTTCAGCCGTGGCGAAATCTCACCTCTTTGATGAAGGTTTGGCCCAGCTTTTCGCGAAGGCGTTGCAGCATACGTGGTCGCTCCTGAAGCAGTGCGTGATGGACGGCGGATTGAAGCACGCGGACAATCAGGACACCTCTCTGGATCGAATCGGGCTTTGACTGCCCATAAAGAAAATCTCCCACCACTTCCCTCCAAGCCGCCTGAACCTCCTCCAACTTCAGGCGCTCGTTGATTCCGCTTTGGGCGACAACTTTACCCACCATATCGGCGACGGTCCGCGTCGGCATATCACCCAGCACGCCGGGCTCGACGCCGCGCCATGCCGTCAGGAGCCGGTGGCGCCGCACATCGGAGTAGGCAGGGGTTCGAGGATCGCGAGGAGTAGCCATGGGCAGCATTGGAAGGTGCGCGTTACTCCCGGCCAGCGCTAGTAAAAAAGAAAACCTCCAGAAACACCGCCCAAACACTGGATCGGCATTTCTGGAGGTCTAGAAGATTTCAAAAACCGCGATTACTCTTCGCCATCGCGACCGATGGCCTCGACAGGGCAGCCTTGGAGGGCTTCTTCACACTGTGCGCGCTCATCGTCGTTTTCAGGCTGCTTGTAGAGGAAGGAGTGGCCTCCATCATCATCACGCTTGAAGTTAGCCGGCGCAGTTTCGCGGCAAAGGTCACAATCAATGCACTGGTCGTCCACGTAGTAAGCACCGGAGACGTTCTGGGAGTATTTGTTAGCGGCGTCGGCCATAATCAAGGGGTAGGTTCAGGTTTCGGGGCTGGGATGATAATTCCCCGTGCAAACGTTGCAATTAGAAATTCAATTCGATTTGAGGGTCGTTTAGCTGCGACGGCGTTCTGCCAGCGCGGCTTCGGGAAGATGCAGGTCCCATGCCAGCCCGAGCTTGTTAAGCGTCCAAAGCAGCATGTAGGAAATATCGATTTCATACCAGGCCATGCCGCAGCGAGCGCTGTTCGGGAATGCATGATGGTTGTTGTGCCAACCTTCGCCAAAGCTCAGCAGCGCCACGATCAGATGATTGCGGGACTGATCCTTGGTTTTGAAGGGGCGGGCACCCCAGATGTGGCAAACGGAGTTCACGGACCACGTCACATGGTGAAACAAAAAGATCCGAATGGGGCCCGCCCAAATCCATGTGGTGAGAGCGCCTTCCCAGGTGCCCAGCAGAAGCCAGCCAACCAGCGCCGGTGAGAACAGGCTAAACAATGTTATGGCAGGGAACATGCGGTCCACCCACATCACCATGGGGTCTTTGGCCAGATCTGCGACAGCCTTGTCGAGGGAGGGTGGATTCTCATCGAACAACCAGCCCATGTGGGCATGCCAGATGCCTTTGAAGAATCCCTTGAAGCCGTCACCCTCGGTGTGCGGTGAATGCGGATCTCCTTCGTGATCGGAGTACTGATGGTGACGGCGATGCACGGCGCAATCGCGCTCATGCAGAGGCAGGACGTTGCCGTGTTTATCCGCAAGGATTTGGACCTCGATGTGCTTTGCCTGTCCGA
>CAZCAL010000471.1:0-3676 GCA_964496625.1 uncultured Verrucomicrobiaceae bacterium
CCGCCCCCCCTTCGCCGGCCCCCTTCCGCCGGACTCCCCCAAAGGCCAGTCGCAGAAAAAGGGCAAAGGGAAGAAGAAGTGATCCGTCTGCAGAGGGTCGGGGAAGGTTCTTCATTCTTGGTGCTTGGTGCTTGGTGCTTCGTTGTGGGGCGCTCGGACCAAAGATGCAGCCCACACCGGCCAGTCATTGCACCGGGATGAAGTAGTTGGTGCGCTCCGTGGTTCCACCGAACGATTCGCCATAGAACACACGCTCGGACTTGAGGCCGGGGAGATTGGGTGGGAATTGCGGCGAGAAGGTCAAGGCAATGTGGCGCTCGACGAGTCGGAGAGTATCGCCGGGGTGGAGGGTGGTGGTCTTCCGCTCTCTTGCCAGACCCAAGAACTTGTCATTCACCGACAGCGCCCCCCACATATCGTCCCGCATCGTGACTACGATCGTTTGCCCCTGAAGCACCACCGATTCAAAAGGTGACAGGGGCTCAGGCTTTGGGCTCCGATGGAATTGAGCCACTGAGCTAGCCTCCACCGACACGTCCGTTTTGTGCCTCGCCTTGTAGCCACCGAGGACCACCAGCATCAGGAAGATTCCAGACGCGAACAGCACCTTCCTTGAGTGGACCATGATGGGGAGAAGGTTCGGAGCGAAAGGGGGGCTTTGCAAGGCGCATCTGGGCGGCGGGAAGCGCGCCGCTCGGTGCCTGGTCCTCTCGATGACTTTGTTGGGTGTATTGACGGCGGCTATCACTGATTACTGACGACTGATCACTCTGCACTCCCCGGTGCCCTGCGAAAAGATTTGCCAGACGGTGCGTTTTGGTGCGTAGCAGTTCGACCCGCTTTTGCGAACGATGAAGCACTGGAACTCACTCATTCGGCGCGCTGCCTGCATTGGTCTTTTTCTTCTCCCAAGCCTCTCGCTGGCAGAGGAGTCTGCTGCGGTTGACCCTGATTTGCCACAGCCACTGGATGCGGCGGCTTTGCAGGAGTCGTTGGCGCTATCCCCCTTTACGCGCACGGTGAATCCTGCGGATAGTTTGCAGCTGACCGGGGTGGCCTACATTGCGGGGAAACCGGTGGTGACGCTGAAGGACAGTCTGACGAACAAGAGCTACGTCGTGACGGATCAACCGAACGAGCAGGGCTGGAAGATCGCGGAGCTGGTGCCAGGCCCCCAACTGGACTACGCGGCGGTGAGGATCATGATCGGGGCGGAGGTGGTCAGCGTGCGCTACTCCCAGGTGCAGATGGAGGTGCGTAAGCGCAGCACTGGCGGCTACATGCCCTCAAAGATCCCGACGGAGGCAGAATTCACCGGGCATGATGACAAGGGTGCCTATGTGCGCGGCATGCCGTATTTGACAGACGCGGACCGTGACAAATTCCGCCAAGTGCCCTCGGAGGTGCGGACGAAGTTTCTGGACATCGTGCACAACGAGCGCGCCAAGCTCTTCAAGGCCTCCCACGAAGAACGTGCTGCCTTTGTGAAGCGGGCATTTGATTCCGTGATGAAGCGCTGAGGGTAGGCGCTGGGAAGGCCAAAAAGGGGCCTCTTTAAAAAGACCGTTACCGCCCGCAGCAACACCGCGTTTGTCTCGTCAACCTCGCCGTGGCAACAACCTGCTGCGGCTCTTTGACCCTCCTATGTTATTCTCAACGGTATTGACGTGGCTGCTCATAGCAGTCGGTTTTGTGGTAGCTCTTCCTGCGCTTTGGCTCCTGTCTCGCGCGTTGTGGCCAGCGACAGCGCAACGGGCTCGCGACGCTGCCTCCGGTGGTTTGCTGAAGCTCTTTCTCCTGGGGTTGATCCCAGTGGTCGTCGCAAGTCTCGTCGTGACGATCCTCGCCAAGGCTCTGCACAACGGTCTGCTGTCCGCCATGGTGGGCGGGCTCTTGCTGACCTGGGGTTTCATGGGCGCAGGCGGCATCGCCACCTTGGTGGGTGAGCGCCTCTGGCCACAACTGCATGTGGAACCTTGGCGGCAAACGCAGCGCGGCGGCATTGTGCTGATCTGCTGCGCGCTGTTACCGCTCATCGGCTGGGCGGTGCTTCTGCCACTGATCGCCATCCTCGGATGGGGCATCAATATGCGGACACTCTTTGGCTCCAAGAAGGCTGCGGAATCCGCCCCAGTGGCCCCTGCAATCCCAGCCTGATCCACGCGATGAATCCAAGCAGACGCGCTTTTTTGAAGACCACCCTCGGCAGCGGTGGCGCGCTGCTGCTTGCCTCCTGCGAACGCATCACGACGCAGGTGAATCGAGCCCTCGGTGAAGGCGTGCCACCGCAGCTGCTGGTGCCGGAGGGCGCGGAGATCGATCCTGATTTTCACCTGCTCTCCCGCGCTGCCTTCGGCCCCTGGCCTGGCGATCTTGCCCGCATCAAGCAGATCGGTCGCAGCAAGTGGCTGGAGGAACAATTGGCCCCAGAGAAGATCTCCGACACGCTCTGTGATCTGCGGGCAGAACGTTTTGAGAGCATCTACTTCAGCGCTGGAGATGCCTATGAGTTTCGCAAACCGGTCCTGCGCGATGAACTGATGCGCCATACGTTCTTGCGTGCGGTGTACAGTCAGCGGCAACTCTTTGAGGTGATGGTCGAGTTCTGGTCCGACCACTTGAACATCGATCTGAACAAGGGCGACTGCATCTACCTGAAGCCCTCCGATGATCGCGATGTGATCCGCACCCATGCGCTCGGCAACTTCCGCGATCTGATCCGTGCTTCGGCAACATCGCCCGCCATGCTCGTCTATTTGGACGGCAAATCCAACAAGGTACGCAAAGGCACGGAGGATAAGCCCAACGAAAACTATGCGCGGGAACTGCTAGAGCTACACACACTGGGCGTCGATGGTGGCTACACCCAAGACGATGTGCGTGAAGCAGCCCGCTGCCTGAGTGGCTGGACCTTTGATCGCAATCGCTTCTTTGCGATGAACCAATCCGAGGGATTCTTTCGCAATGACTGGCATGACAATGGGGCAAAGCACGTGCTCGGCAAAACCATCGCCGCAGGGGGTGGGGAAAAGGATCTGGACGCCTTGATCGATATCGCCTGTCGTCATCCAAACACGGCGCGCTTCATCGCGACGAAGCTCTGTCACCGCTTTGTCAGCTATGAGCCGCCAGCGAGTCTAGTGGACAATCTAGCGTCGGTATTTGCCCTGAGCGATGGCGACATCAAGACCACGCTGCGGGCGCTGTTTGGCTCCGATGAATTCATGGCATCGAGAGGGGCGCTGCTGAAGAGGCCCTTCCGTTTCGTCGTCAGCGCACTGCGCGCCGTCGGTGCAGATACGTACGCTGCCGCAGGTGCCATCGAGCCGCTAAACCGCATGGGACAAGGGCTCTTTCAATATCCGACGCCGGATGGTTATCCTGACGAAGAAGCACCTTGGCTCGGCACTCTGATGTGGCGGTGGAACTATGCGCTGGCCTTGGCTGCCAACGAGACGCCGGATGTTCAAGTGAATTTGCAACCCATTGTCCACGCGCTCGGTGGCAAACAGATCACCCTCGAAAAGGGCTTTGCCTACTTTGTGGGTCGCAGCCCGACTGCTGAAGAAGCTGGCGCATTGAAGCAAACCATTGAGGTGGTGCGTCAAGATCCATCTGCCAAACACAAGCCAGCCATGAGGGCCTCTGCGGAGTCGCTCCTGTGCGGCATCATTCT
>CAZCAL010000472.1:0-3672 GCA_964496625.1 uncultured Verrucomicrobiaceae bacterium
ACATGATGGCGAAGTGATACCAGAAGGCCATCAGACTTGGGCCAAAGGCTTTCGCAAACATGTGGGCCATCCCGACGGCGAAGGTCGGTGCACCACCGGCGCGACCAAACAGCGTTTTTTCTCCGACGCCTGCTGCCAGCGCGTTCATGCCATCCACGGTCACAGCATATCGACCGCCCTCAATGGCGGTGATGACCCCCGTGACTTGCTCCGGCGTCATCGTCTTGTTGATGCCAGCATTGATGGCGAAGTATTGCCCTGGCTCCAGCGCGCAGGCGGCGATCAGTGCCATGAGGGCCACCAGCATTTCCGTGACCATCGCGCCATACCCGATGCTGCGGACGGCTACCTCGCTATCGATCAGTTTCGGCGTCGTGCCGGAGGAAATCAGCGCGTGGAAGCCCGAGATGGCCCCGCAGGCGATGGTGATGAAGACAAAGGGAAAGACCTTCCCCGCAAAGACTAGCCCCGTGCCATCGACGAAGGACGTCAGCTTTGGCATGTGCAGGCTTGGTGCCACCCAGATGATGGCGACTGCCAGCACCGCCACCGTGCCGATCTTCATGAAGGTGCTGAGGTAATCGCGCGGCGCTAGGAGCATCCAGACGGGCAAAACCGATGCTGTGAATCCATAAATCATGAGTGCCCAGGCCAGCGATTCTCCCCTGAAGTCAAAGTAATGTTCTATCCCCCAGTCTCCCAGCTTGCTACCTGCATAGACACTGAACAGGAGGCCTAAAATGCCAAAGATCGTGACATCGCGGACGCTGACCTTGAACTGCGTGTGGGCGACACCCATGATCAGGGCTAGAGGAATCGTCATCGCGATGGTGAAGAGGCCCCATGGGCTCTCAGCCAAGGCTTTGACCACCACAAGGCCCAGCACGGCGAGGAGGATCGTCATGATGGCAAGGACGGAGATCATCGCCACAAAACCGACCACCGGATTGACCTCATCCTTCAGCATCTGGCCCACCGACTTGCCACCGCGCCGGATGGAGGCAAACATCACAATCGCATCATGCACCCCACCGCCCAGCGTGGCACCGACGAGGATCCACAACATGCCGGGAAGGTAGCCAAACTGGGCCGCCAAAACCGGGCCCACCAGCGGTCCTGGACCCGCGATCGCTGCAAAGTGGTGGCCAAAGACGACCCAACGGTTCGTCGGCACATAATCTTTGCCGTCTTGCTTCGTGATGGAGGGGGGCGCGCGGTGGGCATCCAGTACCAGCACCTTTGTGATCAGCCACTTGCTGTAGAAGCGATAGCCGACTGCAAATGTGCAAAGTCCGGCGACGACCAGCCACAGCGCGTTGATCGATTCCCCCTGATGAAGCGCTGACACAGCGACCGCAGCCGCGCCGAGCGCAGAAATAGCAGTCCAGAGAAGAATACGGGGAAGTTTGTTCATTGTGAGTACCGGGGGGCTGGAGTTCGGGCTAATCAGTTATGGGATTTGAGCCCCTGGGTCAAGACTGGAGTGACGAGGCACCACGACTGTGGGGGGGAGGGGAGAGAAAATCCTGAAACGCTGACATGCTGAAAGGTAGCGCGGAGCAGGGAGCGATGCATTGGCTGCATGGAATGCGGTAGGTGGAACGTTAAACTGCAAGTTATCCCATGAAATCATTCTTTAGCCTCGCCATCCTTCTCACCCTTGCCTCGCAGGCTTTTTCTCAAGAGGCCAAATCGCTGCTGCATGACCATGCTTTGCCCGTTCTTGCCGCGCCGGATTTTAAGGGGCCGCTGGATCAAAGCTTCAGCGTTGCGAAGGGAAAGTGGACGCCGGAGGGTGGGGTGCTGAGCGTGTTGGATCTGCCGGAGCAAAAACACATCCTGGTGCTGCATCACAAGGTCGATCTGGCGAGCGCAACGATCGACGTGGAGTTCTTTATCGAAGGCGTTGGTAGCTTTTTGGTCGGTTGTGATTCGGACAAACATGTCGGGCGGGTGGTCATCAATCCGGCGAGCCTCAGCATCGCTGAAGATTCAGTGAAGCCATCCCACACCATCGCGACGCTGCCGATGGCGGTGAAGCCAAACGACTGGCACAAACTTCACGTCGAATGGCAGGGCGACCAAATGGCGGCGATTCTGGATGGCAAGGAACTGCGCGCGCAGCATCCTTTCCTCGCGACCAAAAAGGCGCGGAGTTGGTTGGCAGCAGGGAAATCCGTGAAGGTGCGTAAGTTGACCATCAGTGGTGAGGCATCACCAACGAACTGAGGTCGATGACGGTGCTGCGCGTTACGCGAGGTTTAGCGCGCCGCCGTCGCAGAGGTCAGCCTTGCCAAAGGTCTTGAGGTCGTGGCCCATGGAGTGGGCGACGGACATCCAGAGGCGGTTGTGCGCGGCTTTGTCGAACTTCAGGCTGCGGCCCATCTTGAACCCAAATCCGCCGCCGACCATCACATAGGGGATGTTATCGAGGGTGTGGCTGTTCCCTTTGCCGAGCTCATTGGTCCAGACGAGGAGGGTATTGTCCAGCATCGAGCCGTCGCCAGTGGCCTCAGGGGTTTCACTCAGGCGCTTCGCCAGGTAGGCGAATTCTCCGGCGAACCAGGTGTTGATCTTTTTCAGCTTCTCGTAGCTGTCTGTTTTGTCATCAGGATCGTGGGAGAGGCTGTGGTGACCTTCCTCGATGCCAAGCCAGCGCATCTGCGCCATGCCGACGCTGCGCATGTATTGGAGTGTGCCGATACGTGCCATGTCGTTGGCGAGGCAGTTGACGAGGAGGTCAATCTGGATCCGGCTGATCTGCGGGGTGTTGTCATTCACCAGTTCGATGCTGGGATCAATCTGCGGCACGGGATGGGCGAGCTTACCCTGCTTGTCCGCATCCGCGAGGTCTTGCTCCATGCTGCGGACGAGTGTGACGTGCTGGTCCAGCAGGGCGCGGTCACGTGCGCTGAGCTTGGAGGAGATGCGCTTTAGATCATCGCGGACGTCATCCAGAATGCTGACGAGGCTGTCCTTGTCCTTCATCTGCCCATAGACTTTTTTCAGGATCTGATGGGGGTCATCAATGGGGGCGACGGGTTGATTGCCACCGGCGTAGCTCATGCGCGTCCATGGATCAGCGCGATCCGGCACGGCGACGCCGAATTCCAGGGAGCCAAAGCGAGTCTTTGTTTCGGCTCGGCTCTGGAGGAAGTTCTTCAACTCCTGATCGATGGAAATATTGGAGGCCCAGCCGGCGGGATTGCCGCCACCACCCATGATATTGCCCTTGAGCAATTCATCGCAGGTCAGCAGGCAGCTCATGCCGCGCATGTGGCTATCGCCATCGCCACGGACTTTGTTGGCGATGCCGTGGAGCACTAGCATGCGATCTTTGAAGGCCTCCAGCGGCTTCAAGATCGACTTGAAACTAAAATCTGCGCCTTCTTGGTCCGGCCAAAATTCGTTCGGCAAGGTGCCGTTCGGCGAGAACATGATGATCAGCCTCTGCCGCTTCTGCGGGGCAGGGGCTCCAGTCAGGCTGGGTAGACCGGAAAGAAATGGCAATGCGGCGGCAGAGATGCCGAGGTCGCGCAGGAACTGGCGGCGGTGAAGGTGTTTCATTTGGGGGTAAAGAGGTTACGAAGGAAGCGGCAAGGTATTGCACGGATTCGGTGTGCGGGTGTTCGCGATGGTTGAATGTACTGGAAAGAGGTTTAGCATCCACTC
>CAZCAL010000473.1:0-3653 GCA_964496625.1 uncultured Verrucomicrobiaceae bacterium
TGATGATATGAAGCGCTGGAGAGCCCGTGATAACAAGGGTTCAAGCGCTTAGTGATTCATTCGCTAAGATGTGAATCAATCCCAAAATCGAGATGGGATTCGTCAGATTTTGGCCATCCAGTCAGAGAATTCTGCCGGTATTTGTGCTTCGAAATTCATCGGCTGATCATGCACCGGATGATGGAATGAGAGTCGCCAAGCATGTAGCATCAATCGCGTCGATGCGGTCCTCTGTTTAGCGGCATTGCCATAGATCGGATCTCCTAAAATCGGGCACAATAGACCTTCCTTCATGTGCACACGGATCTGGTGGGTGCGACCTGTCAGCAGCCTGCATTGAATCAATGCACAACCAGCGTGTTGGCTGAGCTGCTTCCATTCGGTGACGGCTTCTTTGCCTGAGCCATCGTAGAGAATGCTCATGCGTTTGCGATCCACGGGGTGTCTGCCAATGCGATTGGACTGAGTGCCGGAGCCTTTCAGCGGGATGCCATTGACGACGGTCAGATAGATCTTGGAAATGCGCCTTTCTGAAAATGCCTCCGTCAGGCGTCGATGTGCGATGTCGTTTTTGGCGACAACCATGCAGCCGCTGGTGTCTTTATCCAAACGATGGACGATGCCAGGGCGCGCTTCCCCTCCGATGCCGGATAGATCGTCGCAGTGGTGAAGCAGGGCGTTTACCAGGGTTCCATCCGGATTGCCCGCGGCGGGATGCACCACTAGTCCGCTGGGTTTGTCGAGCACCAGGATGTCCTTGTCCTCAAACAGGATCGTAATCGGAATGTCCTGGGCCTGGACCTCGACGGGTTTGGTTTCGGGGATGATCAGCGTGATTTTGTCCCCTGGACGCAGTGTGGCGCCCGGTTTGGTGGCTTTATCGTTCAATTGGGCATGGCCGTCGCGGATCAGATCCTGGAGGCGTGCGCGTGACATTTCCGGCAGGTTACGCTGCAAAAATCTGTCGAGACGCTCGCCCGAGCCGTCCGCTGCTGTTGAAATAAACTCCACAGGGTGACTTTCAGCGTTTGAGCACTCAAGGCAACGATCTTTTGACTCTGGCGCGTCCCTGATGAAAATAGGGCAGTCTTTCGCGACCTGCGCCGGACCTATCCCAGTGAAGCCGCCCCTCGAACAAACCTACCTCAGCACCTGTCCAGTCTGTCAAAAGCAGATTGATGTGACCTCTCTGGAGCCCTTCACGAAACTGAAGTGCCCCCACTGCGGGACGTTGGTGCGTGTGCGGCGGAATTTTGATCACTTCCGCATTGTCCGCCAGATTGGTGAGGGCGGGATGAGCCGCGTGTTCGAGGCTGAGGACGAGACATTGGGGCGCAGGGTGGCCCTAAAGATTCTGAATCGCCAATACGGGCGTGATGCGCTGCGGGTGGAGCAGTTCAAGAAGGAGGCGCTGGTGACCGCGAAGGTTAGCCATCTGAACGTAATCAAGCTCTACACCGTGGGCGAGGATCAGGGCTACTTCTACATCGCTATGGAGCTGGTCAGCGGGGGAAGCCTGGAGCAGCGCATCCGCCAGCAAGGGCATCTGCCAGAAGAAGAGGTCCTCCACGTGGGGCTGCAGGTAGCGGAGGGCCTGCGTGCTGCGCAAAAGGAAGGCCTGATTCACCGCGACGTAAAGCCTGCAAACATCCTCTTCACTGAAACGGGCGTGGCGAAGGTGGTGGACTTTGGCTTGGCGCTGTTTGCTGAGCACGATCAGGATCAGTCGGGCGAAATCTGGGCGACGCCCTACTACGTCGCGCCGGAGAAGGTGATTGATAACAAAGAAGACTACCGCAGTGACATCTTCAGCCTCGGTGCGTCCCTCTACCACGCGCTAACCGGGCGTCCGCCGCATAAGGCGAATACCAATTCCATCCAGGAACTGCGCATGATCAAGTGCCGCCGGGTGGCGCTGGAGGATTCCGGCATGCAATTCGCCGCGCGCACGATTCATGCGATCAATAAGATGGTTGCCTTTAGTCCTGAGGAGCGTTTTGCGGACTACGATAAAGTGGTGGATGAGCTTCGCTTGGCGGAGGGTTTGGCCAGTCAGCCAGACCTCATTCGTAGCAATAGTCGAGTGCTCTGGTTCGGTGGGGCGGTGCTGGCAGTGCTGGCCATTTTTGTCATCTCATGGGTGGCAAAGACGAGTGGTGATCGCCGGGCAAAATCCATCAATCAAGTCGTGCACTCCAACGACAGCTTGCTCGGAGGCGGGGTGACAGTCGGGGCAGGGCAGGGAGGCTTTGCTGAACGATTCACCGGTGCGCGGGACTTAATTCTTCAAGGGCAGTATGAGGAGGCCCTGAAGAGGTTTACCGAACTGATTGATCAATCTCCAGATGAAGTGACACGCACGCGTGCGCGCTTCCATGCGGCCATTTGCGCGACATCGTTGTCAAAGAAGCAAGAGGCTTTAGCGCTTTATTCCGCGATGGCTGGGGGTGGGGCGGGAGATGAAAGTGCAGCCTTCTTTAAGCGCCTTGGCACTCGGATGGCTGACCGTTTTGGCGCAGATATGACTGCGGCGAAGTTGGGCTACAAGATGGATTCAGAACAGATCCTTGGCTATCTGGCTCATGGATTAGGGCAGTGGTATTTTGGTGACGCAAGTCGTGGAGCAGATCTGCTGGATGTCGTCGGGCAGGAGGCTCCCGCTCTGACAAATTCGAACTCAGCGACTGCTGCCAGCAATTCCGTGCGCTGGGTGCCAGACTATATCGAGAAAATTATCTCGCCCTTGCGTTCACAAATCGCTATTGCGCGAGAGTGGGCCAACCGCCCAAAGCCAGAGGATCTGTCTGCGGTGCAGGCATCACTGGCACAGCTTGATTCGTGGGACGGTGCATTGCCGAATCCTTGCGCACTCAAGCTCAGAATCGCGGATGATCGGCAAAAGTTGCAGCGGGAATTGTCACGCTTGCAGGCAGACGTTCAACGCAAAACAATGTCGGACCAGCGTGCAAAGCGGCAACGCGAGGTGGAGCAGTTCACTGAGATCTGTAGCTTGCTGCCGTCCCTGGTGGATGGCTACGACTACAGCCGGGCGATGAAGGTGCTGGAAGAGGTTCGCTTTGATTCCCCTGAGGTCCAGGACGCATTAGATGGTCGCCGTTATCTCTATCATGAGGCGCAATTGATGCTCGATCAATTGGCGCTGGATATTGCCAAGGAAAACTACGATGGCGTCGTGCAGAGGCTTGAGGGGCCTCCTCTCACCGCACGGGTTCAGGCGATCCAAAACGACAATGTGACGCTGCGGACGGATCGGGGTAGTGTTTCTCTACCGCTCGATTCGATCTCTCCCGAGTCGCTCGTAGAGATGGCGCAAAAGTACGCCTCAGCGGTGACGGACTCCACTGATTATTACCTTCGCAAGGAGCGGATCGCGGTGTTTGCGCGGGTGGCTGGGCTACAAGATTTGTCCTCCACCTTGGCGGCAGAATTGATGGAAGAAAATCGCGGCTTCAGGCAGCGCTGGTTGCGCGTTTTGTAAGGTCAAATTAGCTCAGCAAAAACGAGACGACCCGCTGCTGTCGGCAGCGTTCCTGAAATCGCAACCTGCACCGTTTCTCCGATGCGTGTCGCAGCGTGATTGACCACAATCATGGTGCCATCAGGCAAGTAGCCGATCGCTTGGTGCTTGTCTT
>CAZCAL010000474.1:0-3639 GCA_964496625.1 uncultured Verrucomicrobiaceae bacterium
AAGCGAGCGGAGCCCCATACGCTTGCGCGTCGTGTGGCTTTCGATCTCACCGGATTGCCTCCTTCCGTTGAGGATGTGGCTGCATTGGAGAAGGCTCCGTCTGCAGCTGGGTATGAGGCATTTGTGGATCGATTGTTGGCATCACCGCACTTTGGTGAACGTCTGGCGATGTGGTGGCTCGATGCAGCGCGTTATTCGGATACCGATGGATTCCAAAGTGATGCTACGCGAACGAACTGGCCATGGAGAGATTGGGTCGTGGACGCTTTTAACTCGAACATGCGTTTTGATCAGTTCACTTTGGAGCAGTTCGCGGGTGACCTTCTGCCCAATGCAACACCGGATCAAAAGCTTGCGACTTGCTTTCATCGCAATCACATGACGAACGGCGAAGGTGGTCGAGATCCTGAAGAATCAAGGGTCGACTATGTCCTGGATCGGGTAAACACCATCGGATCAACTTGGCTGGGATTGACACTTGGTTGCACGCAGTGCCATTCGCATAAGTTCGATCCAATCGCACAGACCGACTACTACTCACTCACGGCATTCTTCAATAGCATCGACGAGGACGGCAAAGCAGGCACTGGAGCGAAGCCCTACCTGAGCTACAGCTCTAAATATGCGAAGCGAGCCTTGGACGAGGCGCAGCAACTTGTTGACGAGCGGAAGCCCTTGGAGATAGCCGCTCGCGAGATGGCGGAAGCCCCTTTTGCGAAGTGGTTGGCGGAACGCCAGAACGAAGTGAAGTCGGGTTTTGTGGGGTGGCACTCTATGCGCGGAAGATTGGAGGCGAGCGAAGGCACGTCCCTGAGTCAAGGCGCAGATGCGGTGGTGCAGGCAAGCGGTGCCAATCCAAAACAAGAAGATTACCGATTGATCTCCCCAGTGAAGCTACGGCGTGTCACGGGCTTGCGCCTGGAGGTATTTCCACATGCTTCCCACACCAGTGGTGGGTATTCCCGTGGCGCGTCTGGCGAGTTTGTTTTGACGGATATCAAGGTGCAAGTGCGGAGAGTCGGAAGTGCGCAGGTGCGTGATGTTAAGGTCGCTACGGCAGTCGCCGATGCGGAAAAGGATGTAAAAGCAGCGCGTGAATACGGCAGCGTGAAGGGAGTCTTGGATGACGATCCGCGCAATGGCTGGACCACGAAGGGGCTGCCCCATAACATCCCGCGTGTCGCTGTGTTTGGGTTGGCTGAGCCTTTGCAATTGGAGCCAGAGGAGGAGTTGGTGTTTGAGTTGAAGCATCGATCCACGGAAGGGGATGCAAACATTGGGCGCTTCCGTGTGTCAATCACGGATCAGGCTGGACCAGCTCTGCAAGCCGTTGGTTCCATGCCGATGGAGGAACTTGCAGCGATGAAGGGTGGCAAGCTCGATGGAAAGTTGCGTCAACGTTTGCTGGATCAGTTTTTGGCGGACTTTGAGCCCTACCAAAAGGCAAGGGCCGCCGTTGAGTTGGCGAATTCCCAAGTGGCGGAAGCGAAGGCTGCCGCAAAGGTCAATGTGATGGTCCTGGCGAATCGAAAGGAGCCTCGTGAGACTCATGTCCTGGTTCGAGGTGTATGGGACAAACCGGGTGAGAAAGTTCAACCAGGCGCTCTTCCCGCGATCCTTCCTTGGAAGGAGAGTGAACCGCGCACGCGGCTCGGCTTAGCCCATTGGATCACCTCGCGAGACAATCCGCTGACGGCCCGGGTGGTCGTGAATCACCTTTGGCAGATGTGCTTTGGAATAGGGTTGGTGAAGACCGTCGAAGACTTTGGACTGCAAGGAGAGCGCCCAATTCATCCTGACTTGCTCGATTGGTTGGCAGTTGAGTTGATGGAAAGCGGCTGGGACTTGAAGCATATCCTCAGGCTCATCGTCACTAGCGATACCTATTGCCAAACATCGAACGTATCGAAGGAGTTGTTGCAGCGTGATCCTGAAAATCGTCTGTTGGGAAGGGGGGCTCGTTTTCGGCTCCCAAGTTGGATGCTGCGAGATGCTGCCTTGGCACACGCGGGCCTGCTGAATCCTGCGCTTGGTGGTCCTCCCGTGCGTCCGTATCAGCCTGAAGGTGTCTGGGAGGAATTATTTATGGGCCGCTACACCTATGTGCCGAGCGAAGGCGCAGCGCAGTATCGTCGCACGCTTTACGCTTTCTGGCGGCGATCAATCACGCCGACATTCCTCTTTGATTCAGCGCAACGCCGCAGCTGCGAGGTTCGAAATGCGCGGACCAATACGCCCTTGCAAGCTCTCACTCTTTTGAATGACAAAACGTATCTTGAGGCTTCCCGCGTTCTGTCGGAACGAAGTCTGAATCTCCCGGTCAACCGTCGATTGCAGACCATTCACCAGCGCGTCCTCGCCCGGCAGCCAGATGCCAGGGAATTGGGAATCTTAGTCCGTGAGTATGAGCGCGCACTGGCCTACTATCAGCAGTCCCCAGCAGCGGCCTCAGAGTTTGCTCAAGTGGGACAGTCTGTGAAAAATACTTCTCCTGAATTGGCGGCTACAATGATCGTTGCCAGTATGATCCTGAATCTTGACGAAGCCATCACGCATGAATGACGCACCTCTCCCCTCCATGAATGTTCAAACCAATCAGGTTTCCCGTCGCACCTTTGTCTCTGGCGCTATGGCTTTGGTGGCTGCACCGTACATTCGTGCGGAAAGCAAGACCGCTCCAGAGTTTCACGGCGCCACCATCGGTCATGGCGATCTTCGTTTTCGCGTGGATAAACTATGGAGCAAGGCCGATCCGGCAAAGACGCCAGTGAAGGACTGTCACGAGATGGTTCAAGCCGGCGATGGCAGACTTTTTCTGCTGACAAATCAAGCGAAGAACAATGTGCTAATCTACGCCACGGACGGCACCCTGCATGGCTCGTGGACGCTCGGGTTCAAAGGTGCCCATGGATTGACTCTGCATCGTGAGCCGAGTGGAAAGGAGTTTTTGTATGCCACGGATACCAGTGCAGGACGCGTCGTGAAGTGCACTCTGGAAGGGGAGATTGTGCTGGAGTTGGATGCACCTGTGAAGGTCGGTGCCTACACCGAAAAGGATCTCTATAATCCCACTGAGACGGCGATTGGGCCGACTGGAGACATCTACGTCGCGGATGGCTACGGTTCCCAGTATGTGCTGCGCTTTGATTCAACGGGGAAGTTTGTCAGCAAGTTTGGCGGTCGAAGCACTCAGCCGGTGAACCCTGGCAAGTTCATGCAAGCCCACGGGATCGCGCTAGATACTCGCGGCAGCGAGCCCCTCCTGGTGTGCACTGAACGCATCCGCAATGAGTTCAACTGGTTCACCTTAGACGGGCAACATGTGCGCGGTGTCTATCTACCCGGTGCCTATGTCAGCCGCCCAGTGATTGCAGGGCGACATCTATACTCGGGTGTATGTTTTGGTGCCAAGCCGGACGACTACCGGATGTGGCAAGGGCAGGGGTTTGTCACCATTCTCGATGATAAGGATCAAGTGATCTCCAATCCAGGTGGAAAGGCACCGGTCTATGCCGAGGGGAGATTGAAGGTGCTTCTCCAGGATCAACACGTGTTTAACAACTGTCACGATGTCTGCGTGGATTCCCAAGGCGATCTTTACGTGTGCCAATGGAACAGCGGCAATGTGTATCCGTACAA
>CAZCAL010000475.1:0-3626 GCA_964496625.1 uncultured Verrucomicrobiaceae bacterium
ACTGCGCAGTACACGTTCGCCGTTTGCGGGTTCCCATTTGCCGAGTCGATTGATGAGCCAGGCATTGTTGTCTTTTTTGATTTCGACTTCTGAAAACGCGGTGCTGATGATGCGCAGGTGGGTGAGGGCTTCGGCATCAACGCGAGTGAGATGGTCGTCGCGCAGGGCATTGGGCTCAAACCAAAGCTGTTGAAGTGCCTTCGAAGTGATCGTGAAATGGGCGCGGCGATGGCTGCACTGAGCGGTGGTGGTGGTCGGAGTCCCGGTGGCAGGCTTTTTGATGGTGATCTCCCAGGGCTGTGGCAGTCCGAGGGCATCGACGGTGACTTTGAGTTGGTCTGGGTCTGGTGGCGAGGCGGCGGGTTGGGTCGTTGCGGCGGGAAGATCGGGGACCGTTGCGGTCGTAATGTCCAGGTTCAGCAGGGCGGCGAGCAGTTCGTTGATGCGTTCTTTACCTGCGCGGGTTTGAATTGGTTTTTGGAGGTTCCATGGGGATTTGGAGTCCTTGCGGGAGACTTCGATTTGCCCATCGGCTTGGGTAAATGTCAGGCGGGTGATCAGGTCTGCTGGCAGGTGGATGAGCTTCATGTCTCGCCAGTCTTGTTGGGGGACTTTGAGCGCATTGAGGAGATCAGTGCGCACCATGTACGCATGCTCAGGTTCGTCGCCGGAGGGAGGGAGCATCAGGTAAGCGCTGTTTTCGAGCGGGGCGGCGGCCCCCAACCAGAACTCCGCAACGGTAGTCGCTCCTGAGAGTGCGCGCACTTTTGCGGCGGGACCGCTGAGGCCAGTCATCTTCCAGCCTTCATCTTCAAAGTCATCGCGATCAATGGGCTCGATAATTTCGATGCTGGAGAGTGCCGTGATCAGCCGATTGACCTTCTCCGGGTCAGCCATGTCATCGTACGGTTCTGCAATGCGCCAAAGCCCGTCCTTTTGCGCGAGTGCAATCTGGCGGTCGTCTTCAAACCTGACTTCAATGTGATCAACCGTTTGTTGATTGACGGTGAAGGCTGCAGCGAGGGATGCAATGCGGTCGCGATTGGACGGCAGACTTTGCTCAAGCATGACGATACCCCCGACCGTAGCGGCGGCCAAGAGGAGGAGCAGAAGCGTGGTTTTCGTTTGCATGGAGATTCCAGGCTAGGAGGCCCGACGGCCCGTCCAGATCATGAAGCCGATGCTTAAAAAAGTCAGCGGCAGGATGAAGGTGGTGATCCAAAAAAGGAGATCGTGCTGCCGTGGGGTTAGCTGGATGCGATAGGCCTGCCGTGCCTTTGGCGGGATGCCGCCGACGAGGCGCTCACGATTCACGATCCAATTGAGCGCTGAGGAAATGAAATCCTGATTCACTGCCAGCATGGTTTGTGAGTCGAGCATGGAGGCATTGCCGATAGCGATCATTCGGCAGCTATCGACGCGCAAGCGTGCGTCAGGCACAGCGCCACGCTCGATCGCGGCCCCGACATACACAGGAGGTTTGGTATCCGCGTCATCCACCAGGGGCAGCGGTTCCCAGTGGGCGGTCTCTCCCCAATAACGATCGGCAGCGGCGATGAGCGGCGTCACGCTGATGCTGCGAGATTGGAGATCGGCATCCTCGAGGCGCAAATCCAGAGACTCGCTCTGCCCACCAAGATGGGTCACGCTGTCTGCGATGAAGCGAGTAACGGTGGATCCGGAGGAGAAGGAGGCCTCAACGGAGTACTCCTTGCGAGGGCCGGTGCTGGTGCTTTCGGCAAAGAGCACGCGATCCCCACGGGGGCGCGCCCCATTGTGAGCCAAGAAGGCGTCGAGTCGTGGGGTGGAACTGGCTGGATCAAGAAGGATCATCAAGCCCGCGCGTTGGTTGTCCTCCCAGTATTCCTGAAACATGGCGAGTTCCCGCTCCGAAAGGTCGTAACGTGGCCCGACGAGGATGATGGCTTGCGCATCTTTAGGCACATTAGTGATGTCTGCGAGGTTGATGAGGACGAGTTCGAAGTTTTGCTGCGCGCTGACCTGCCCAAACGCCTTTGCCGCATCGGGCAAAATGGTCTCTTCGCGGGCTCCTTTGCCGACGATGAGGTAAATGCGGCGCTTTTCACCTTCAATCAGGCCAATCAAAGCGGCAGTGATGGCTTCCTCTCCACGGAAAGCGATGATCGGTTTTGCTGGGTCGGTCGGACTGCGCAGGACGAGTTCTTCCTCTGGGATGAAGCGTGTGCGCTTATTTGCCTGGATGAGGATGCCGCTTTGCGAAAGAGCGACCCCTGTCTCGGCTTTCAGCTTCTCTGCCCTCTCTGTGTCCCGTGCGGGATCAATGCTGTGAATATCAACAAGCCGTTTGCCGTGGGCGCGATATTCTTCGAGTAGGGTTTGGACGTTCTCGATGAGCTTCGATGAGCGCGGAAAAATGGCGGTGATTTCGACGTCCTTGGAGAGCTTCCGCAGATAGCCCATCGTGGCACCACTGAGTGAGTAACTTTTTGATGCGCTGAGATCCCAGCGCTCAAAGTACCTGAAACCCACATAATTGATGCCGCCAAAGATGACGAGCAGCAGGATGAGTTGGACCAGCACGTTCACACCAATGCCAAAGCGACTGGGCATGGCCGACGGTGGAACTGGCTGCTCCGCTGCTGAAGTTTCGGGTGCATTTGGCTTGCTCATGGGCGCCACCTCCTGAACTCCACAACTTGGTGGGTAAAGGCTAAGAACAGCGCGGCGAGGCTCACGTAATAGACGATCGGGCGTGTATCAATGAGGCCGTTGGTAAAGGTGCGAATGTGCTCCACAGACGCGATGTAGTTTACCATGTCAGCAAAGACCGTCGGGATCTTTTTCCCGACCGTGGTAATGAAAACACCCATCAAAAAGTGAAGCAGACTGGTGGTGAAGGAGATGATGGCGGCGACGATCTGATTGGAGGTTAGTGCAGACGCAAAGCACCCGACCGCTAGATTGAAGAGGCCCATCACAAAGAGAATGAGAGCGCTGCCCTTCAACGCACCTCCCGGCACCTCCACCACGCCTACGCTGATCCACTTTAGCAGCGCAAAATTGCCAAACCCAGGAAGCCAAAGGATGCAGTAGATGATCAGTGCGGCCAAGAATTTTGCGGCGACGACCTGCCATGTTCGGACAGGAGCGGTGAAGAGTGTTTCGAGGGTTCCTAGCTTCTTTTCCTCTGCAAACAGTCGCATCGTGAGCAGCGGGAAAATGAAGAAGTAGGACAGCCAAAACCACAGCGGCTGAAAGGTCCAGGTGACGATAGAGCCTTCGCTGGGGGCTGTTTCCAGAACGGTGAGCGCTGCGCGGAAGGAGAAGCCATTTAGCACCATCAGCAGCGCGAGGACAATGAAAGCCACTGGCGATACGAAGAACGCTTTGACTTCTTTTTTCAGCAATACCCAAAAAGTTCGCATGGTTGGTTAGCGCTTTTTGCCCTCCTCAGATGCGGCAAGTTCGACAAAGACATCCTCCAGCGTGGGCAGTTGACGATGCAGTTCGCGGATCTTCCAATGACTCGCCGTGGCGATTTCGAGAATCGCCTCACGGATATCGCTCTGGGATTCGACGCGCAAGGAGTAGCACTGCCAGCCGTTGTCTGGCTTTTCCACGATGACCTTCCTGACGCCAGGAAG
>CAZCAL010000476.1:0-3616 GCA_964496625.1 uncultured Verrucomicrobiaceae bacterium
CCGCCCGCACCCCCGATCTGGCCCGCAACCTCACCCAGAAGCTCCTAGCCTACGCCCTCTGCCGCCAGCTCGAAGGCTACGATGAGATCGTCATCGACCAGATGATGGAAACCATCGCCAAAGCCGACTACAAAATGCAAACCCTCATCACCCAGGTCGTCACCAGCTACCCCTTCACCAACCGCCGCGTGAAGGAGTGAGCCAGTGCTCCGGTCATGAGGTTTTGCTGGTGGAAAAATCCGTCCGGCGGAGATACTGGAGCAGGTCTGAATCTTTGAGCTCCCGCCAAACCTATCCTTGCACAAACCCATCACCACCATGCTCTTCACTGAAGTCGCCTTCACTTGTTATCCCGTCGCGGATCTGTCTGCCTCTCGTGCTTTTTATGAGGGTGTCCTCCAACTCGTCCCCACCATGGTCACGCCAATGGGTGATGACGGTGGTTGGGTAGAGTATGAACTGGGACCGCACACACTCGCCATTGGCAAAGCACCAGGCTGGTTACCGAGCGCCGATGGCCCGACTTGTGGCCTGGAAGCCGTAGATTTTGATGCCACCATCGCCGCCCTCAAAGCCGCAGATGTGAAGTTCAAAATGGAGCCCTTCGAGACTCCCGTCTGCCACATGGCCATGGCATTTGATCCATCGGGAAACATCATCATCATTCACAAACGCAAACCCGGGCATCATTAAAAACGGCCTGGGGCATCAGAAGAAGTAGCGGCGAACTCAGGCGAAAAAAGCCAGTTGTTGCAGCACTTCCAATGCAACGAAACGCCGTCGAACGCCGTTCTTCTCCCATCCCCATGAACCACAGAAATCTCCTCCATCGCCGCGCCTGCCTCAGAGGCATTGGCGCTACGCTTGCGCTGCCCTTGTTGGAGACAATGGGCTGGGCGGAAAAACTGAATGGCAAACCCGCCGCAAAGCCACCGGTGCGCATCGGCTTCATGTATATGCCGCACGGCGTCATCATGGATCAGTTTTGGCCGGCCACGCCCGAGAGTTTTTTGAAGACCCCTCCTCCAGCCTTGGAATCGCTGCGGCCCATCCTTACCGAGTGCCTGCTCATGAAGGGCATCTCCGGCACGCCGATTTCGCCATTCAACGGCGCACCCCACGCCCTCGAGCTATCCACTTGGCTCACCGCTTCCCTGCCAGATGCCCGCAAGCGGAATCAAATCAACATCGCCATCTCAGCCGACCAGATCGCCGCCAACTACGTCGGTGCCATGACCTCTTTGCCCTCGCTGGAGTTGGCTACCATGCCGCAGACTCACAAAGAACATCAAGAAGGTCTCAACGAAGGCTACTACTCGCACTGTAGCTTCCGCTCACCCACCCAGGCTGTCCCCGCTGAAATCAATCCACGCAGCGTTTTGAATCGCCTCTTCCAAAAGAAAGACGGCAGCAGCAATGGTCCACTCTCCGCCGAGGCAGCACGTGCTGAAGCTCTCGACCGCAGCATGTTGGACCTCGTCCTCAGCGGAGCCAAAGATCTCCGCCGCACTTTGCCACAGGACGACCAACACAAACTCGATGAATACCTCGATAGCGTCCGCTGTGTCGAACGCCGCATCGCCGCTATTGAGTATCGCCAAAAAGAAGCGGCGCTTGAAGCCGCAGGCGTCAGCCCCAGCAAGCGTCGGGCCAGCGACTCCCCACCCATTGACGTGAAGATTCCCGAAGGGGACAAGCGCAGTGAATACATGCAGGTCATGTGTGACCTCAACGTCCTCGCCTTTCAGACCGACACCACCCGCGTCAGCACCTACATCGGGTCCACCCCGAATGGCGTCTCGTATCCCGAACTCGGGTTCAATGACGAGCATCACTCCCAAACCCATCACAACAACGAAGCCGGCAAAGTGGCTAAAATCGCCGCCATCACCAACTTCAACATCAGCCAGTTCGCTTACATGGTGAAGAAGATGCACAGCCTGCGGGAAGGCGATGGCACCCTGCTGGACAACTGCATCATGATGTGGGGATCAGGCTTGGAAGATGGGAACAAACACACTCGGGAAAACCTGCCCTTCATCGTCGCAGGTCGCGGCGGCGGCAGCATCAAAACTGGCCAATACCTCGCCAATATCAAGGGCAACCAAGGCGATCTCCTCACCACCCTTCTCACCTGCGCAGGCATCCCATTGGATCGGCCCATCGGCATCGCCACCAAACAGATCAGCGAGATGAAAGCGTAGCGCTTTCTCCGGCTGAGCCCACGAAACCGATTTACCGGTGCAAGCGGACGGGGAGGTAGGATGACCGCAACGATGCGATCAGTTGCCGGCCGATGGCGCCCCCTTTCGCTGGGAGAATCTCAAATCGTTTAACACAACCTGACGGCAAATATCTGAGGGTGGACGTCCCCGCAGTCAAGGTGCGTGGTGCCAACTGACCCCGAGACTGCCAGTTATAC
Organism: uncultured Verrucomicrobiaceae bacterium; assembly: GCA_964496625.1. GTDB lineage: Bacteria > Verrucomicrobiota > Verrucomicrobiia > Verrucomicrobiales > Verrucomicrobiaceae > JACKQF01. The sequence continues at coordinate 2,423 of CAZCAL010000476.1, forward strand.
CTTCGCCCCCAGCAGTTCCTTCGCCGCGCGTTCTCCCGAGTCCACCCCTCCGTTCATGAAGCCGCCGGATTCGAGACTCGTGTGTTCGCCGGCGAACAGCAGAGCGCCTCCGAGACTCGATGAGGCAGCAGCATCATACATCCATGTGTACTGGCCCACTCCTGTGGCGCTGTAGCTGCCACGGTTCCACTTCATCTTCGGCCAGTTCAATACCGCACGATTGCCGTCGTTGGCGCCGCGAAGTGCCGGGAATGTCTCCGCTATCTCTGCCAGAAACCGCTCCTCGTTGCTCTTTGAACGCACGTAATTTGTAGCGGTATCGCCGCCCATGAAATTGGTCAGAATCCCAGCCTTACCCTTCTGTCCCCGGCTGGTTTCCCATACCTGCTGATACCCACGGTCACTGACAACGGCACCGTTGCAGAAGACGTCCCTGCCCGGTAACAGAGATTCGCGCCACGTCCGAGTGTTCCAACCCCACATCGACTTCACGTTCATCCCGTACGTTAGCTCCCGAATCACCCGCTTCTTTGCCGAAGTCAGTGGCAAATTTTCCCATCCCTTAACCGTCCTGAGCACGGTAAAGGGAATTGCACAAATCACGTGGTCATAGGATTGCGACGCTTGGCTCCTGCCCGACTGAAATGTGAGTTTCAAACGTTCGCCATCCATTGCAATTCCGCTGAGGGCATGCCCCAACTTGATTTTCACGCGGCCCTCGATCGCCCGCATTACAGCTTCTGGAAGCGACTCATTACCTCCGGCGACACGATGGGCTTCGTCGCTGTCGCCAAACATTTCAAATCCTTCTCTGGTATCGGTGCCTATTAAATCGATGAGATTCAGCGCGCTCTGCCTGTCAGTTTCGAGGCCGTATTCGCAGGTGAAGGCAATGTCCAGAGTCTTCACCAGCCATGGTGCTGTGCCAGTGCCAGCGTCAGAAAGATATTGGCGCAGGCTGATGGCGTCTAGCTGCTTCGCCCGTTCGGTGGCCTCCCCCTTTTCGTCCCAGAGGCCTGAGGCATCCACAGCGATGCGTTTTGCCAAATTCGCGTATGCAGGAACGAGATCGGTGTCGATATAGCGCTCCCCGTTGATATAGTAGAGATCGACGCCTTTTTCGCCTCTGCGCAGCGGCTGGATACCACACCAAGTTCCTTGGCAAGTTGGATGAGCGCGGTGTGATTTGAGTCC
>CAZCAL010000477.1:0-1098 GCA_964496625.1 uncultured Verrucomicrobiaceae bacterium
CTGCGCCTGCCGCAGTTCCTGCTGCGAAACCTGCCGCCACACCGACCCCTGCACCAAAACCTGCGGCCACGCCTTCCCCAACGCCTGCGACGCCCGCACCAGCCCCGGCGAAGGCTGCACCACCTGCCACCAAACCTCCTACGCCACCCACAACGCCACCCACAACGCCGGCGACGCCGCCAGCTAAACCAGCGACAACCCCAGCCAAACCAGCACCTGTCCCGGCCAAGCCTGCCACAACACCAGCCAAACCGGCCCCTGCTCCGGCCAAGCCTGCTGCAGCGCCCGCGCCAGCCCCAGCGCCAGCCCCTGCGCCAAAGCCTCAGCCGATTTTCAAAGACAAAAATTTGGAAACAGCGGTCCGCAAGCAGGTCTTCGCAAAACGCGACAACCAGGAACCGCTGACAGCCGACGATGTGGCGAATGTCTCGATCGTCGAAGGTAAGGGCCTCGGGATCAAGGACCTGAGCGGCCTGGAAAAGTGTATTGCGTTGGCCTCCCTGACGTTGCCTGAAAACCAGATCACCAGTCTTGCCGCGCTGTCGGGTATGGAGCGCCTTCAATTTCTCGACGTCTCGGCCAATCAGATCACCGATCTGAAGCCTCTGGCCAATTGCAAAGCCCTCCAGTATGTCGAACTGACCAAAAACAAAGTCACGGATGTCTCTCCTCTCGGTGGCATCCAGGCGCTCACCTCGCTCTATCTGGCGAACAATCAGATCAAGGACGCCACGCCGCTATTTAAGCTCCCCAAGGTGTGGACGCTGTATTTGGATGGGAATCAAGTCACCAGTCTCCAAGGTATCGGTGGGATGAAATGGCTGTCCATGCTCTCGCTCAAAGGCAACGGTGTTACCGACATCGCGCCGCTGGAGCCTCTGACGGAGTTGCAGTTCCTCTTCCTTGATGGCAACAAGATCACGGACTTCGCCCCGCTGCATCGGATGTGGAAAAAGGACAATGAAAGCAATCGCGAGTGGGCACCCTATTGCCAAATTTTCATCGGCGGAAATCCCATCAGTGAGCCCTCGAAAAAGCTCATCGAGGAAATGAAGTCAGCAGGCGCTCGGATCGCTCCGTGAAGTCTATATTTTTGAC
>CAZCAL010000477.1:1108-3609 GCA_964496625.1 uncultured Verrucomicrobiaceae bacterium
CCATATCGATTGATCGGGCAGGTCTCATCGAGGAGCATGTCGAGTGCTGTCTTGCGGCGGACGAAATGGAAGCTGAGGACATCGCAAACTCGTGCTGGATCATTGAGTGCCAGAAGTTTGGCGCGGAGCGCCCCGATCATCTCTGCGCAGGAAGGTTTTTGCTGAGGAATGAGCGCCAAAGCGAGGGTCTGGAGAGCGCCCATTTCTTCTGCGTCAGCAGGTTGGTCGGGCAATGGGAGGACATCTGCGATCAGGTACGGCTTATCTTGGCGTAAACCGGTAAAACGAACACGCTGCACCCCGGAAAGCATGAGGTGACTGGTCCCATCTGGCTGTTTGCGACAGGCACTGACGAGCCCTGCGGTGGTGACTGGTTGAACGCCCATGGGATATTGGTCATTTCGAATGCCCACACAGAACATCCGTGTGGATCGCAGCGCGTCGAGCAGCATCAGCCGGTAGCGCTCTTCAAAAATAAAGAGTGGCAACACACACCCAGGGAAAAGGTAGCAATCGCTCAAGACCATCACGGGAAGACTGGCGGGAAGGGGAAATAGGTCGGACGAGTCTGGGCAGGGTTCCATGGGGTGATGGCGAGGAGGGACGGCGAGAAGAACTTTGATAGCTTCAAAAGGAACTACGTTCGATGCGTGCTTGGGGATTGCATAAGGCTGTGCTAAATATGCGAATGCGTACTCTCGTCATTGGCGATATTCATGGATGCCTCACCGCCCTGGAAGGCGTTTTGGACCTTGCGCGCCCCGCGAAGGCGGACTGGATTATTACTTTGGGGGACTATGTGGACCGTGGGCCGGATTCGAAAGGGGTGCTAAATCGTCTGCTGAGACTTGATCGCACGAATCAACTCGTGCCACTGCTCGGCAATCACGACCAGCTCTTTTTGGATGCACGCGCCCCTCAGTTCGACGTGCGGCAGTGGCTGTCGGTAGGTGGCGTGGCAACACTGGCCTCCTACCATCAAAACATCGCCCACGCCTTCGATAGTGTGCCTGCTTCTCATTGGGACTTTTTGGAGAATCGCTGTCGGCTATACTGGGAGGCGGAAAATCACTTTTTTGTCCATGGCAGCGTGGACTCGATTTTGCCGTTGAGTGTTCAGCGCCCAGAAGAATTGCTGTGGGCTCGGGTCACAAATTCACGGCCACATTGCTCTGGAAAAATGATGATCTGTGGTCACACGGCCCAAAAGAGCGGCCTGCCGCTGATTCTGCCTCATGCGATTTGCATCGATACCTGGGTCTTCGGCGATGGCTGGTTGACCTGCTTCGACTTGGAGGCTGGTCTGTTCTATCAAGCGCGGGAGGACGGTCAAAAGCGTACGCTGACTCTTTTAGAAGCGGCGGAGATGGCGGTCATGCTGGACTGATGTCGTAGTACTCCAGCGCCCATTCCCGCATGTAGCGCACCTGAATGGGGACCATTTTGTAGATGATGAGTTCTGGATTGTCGGGCGTTCGTAGATAGGCGCGAAGCAGGGGGCTGGATTCCCAGATCTCGGCGAGCAACGCGGCGTCTGCTAGAATCTCCGCCGTGGCGGTAATGCGCACTTGGTTGTGATCTTCGTCGGTGTAGCACAATTCGACCTTTGGATTCGCTGCAATTTCCTTGGTCTTGCCGTAGCGGCGTAAATTTGCCACATACACAGTGAATCCGTCGGTACGCACGGGAGAGACTGGTCGGACCCGCGGTTGGTCGCCGTCCATCGTTGCCAGTACCGGAAATTTTGCTTTTTGAATCGTCTCTCGCGCAAGTGCGGGCAGTTCTGCGGGGTCTATCGGCTTGGGCGTTGGCTGGGACATGGCTCAGAGAATTTCAGGGCGAAGTACAACGATGGAACCGAGCAGTGATTCTTGCTCCACCTGGAGGTGATTCAGCTTCATCAATTCCAGCACCGCCAGGAAGGTTACCAGGACTTCGTTGCGGCTGGCGGCGTCACTAAACAGGGATTCAAACGGCACCCGGGCCCCCATCGGAATCGTATCCAAGAGGTGCTCGATCTTGTCGGCGACGGTGTAGCGGTCATCGACGATCTCGCGGATATCTGTCGTGTTTTCAAAACGCTTTAACACCCGCTGAAAGGCACGGATGAGGTCGAAAATGCCTACCTGTGCCATCGGTGTTGGCGCGGACAGATCGGGCAGTTCTGGGGATGCTGCGAAAAACTCTTCCCCCTTCACCTGTTGCGTGCCGAGGAAGCTAGCAGCGTCTTTGAATTTCTTGTATTCCACCAACTGTCGGATCAGTTCCCAGCGTGGATCGTCCTCGTCGGCCTCTTCATCTGGTGGTTGCTGTGCCTTTGGCAGCAGTTCTCGACTCTTCATGTACATTAGGTTCGCCGCCATCACGATGAACTCACTGGCCACCTCGATGTTTAGCATCTTGAATGTGCTCATGTACGCGAGATACTGCTTTGTGATGCGCTCGATCGACACGTCGTAAATGTCAATTTCGTCCTTCTTGATCAAATACAGTAGCAGATC
>CAZCAL010000478.1:0-3290 GCA_964496625.1 uncultured Verrucomicrobiaceae bacterium
GCCCGCACAAAATCCAAGGCACCGGCGCAGGGTTTGTTCCCAAAAACCTGCACCTCAGTGATCCTGCCACTGGTGCAGCCCAGATCACCGAGTGCATCAAGGTTTCCAATGACGAAGCTTTTGCCATGGCCCGTCGCCTCGCTAAAGAAGAAGGCATCCTGGTCGGAATCAGCACTGGTGCCAATGTCTGCGCGGCACTTGAATTGGCTGCTCGCCCCGAAAACAAAGGCAAGCTGATCGTCACCATTGCTTGCTCCACTGGCGAGCGTTATCTCTCCACGGCTCTGGCAGACGAGGCCCGCGCCAAAGTGGGTGCCTAATTCCCATCGCGCCTTCGCACTGAAAGTCTCTGTTTAACTCATTCGCATGTCTAAATCCACGCTGCACCCAGGCCATTCCCCCATCCACGAAACCGAACAGCCATCAGGCCTCGAAGCGGTGTTGGAAAAGAATATCAAGACAATCGTCACCATTTGCGGACTCGCCATTGCAGCCCTAGCTGCTTATGGCGTCGTCAGCTATCGCAATCATCAAGTCGACCTGACTGCCGCAGGCAAATTTGCCGCTGCACAGACGGTGGAAGATTGCGACGGAGTGACGGCCGAATTCCCTGGCACCACTGCTGCGGGTAATGCACTGCTACTCAAGGCAAAGTTGCTGTGGGAGCAGAACAAGAAGGACACGTCCGTGGCCGTGTTGAAGGAGTTTGTCACCAAACACGCCGATCATCCGCTGATGCCATCGGCGCTTCTCGCACTGGGCTCAAAGCAAGAGTCTCTTGGCGAAAAAGCGGAGGCGGAGGCCACTTTTAAGCGCCTCTCCACAGACTTCAAATCCTCAGAACTCGCAGCCCTGGCAATGATCCGCCAAGCTGATTTGCTTTGGGCAGAGGGCAAGCAAGAAGAAGCTGGCAAACTCTACGACGCGCTGCCACAGCAGTTCACCGGTTCCCAATTCTTCGATGAGAGCACCACCCGCCTTGAGTGGCTCGCCGCCAAGCTTCCAACTACGGAAACTGAAGCACCGAAGCCACCGCCAGGAGCCACTCCTCCACCCGCAGCGGCTGGTGCCCCTGGCAAACCTCTGGGACCAATGATCAATCTAACTCCAGGTCAATCCTCCACCACGGTGCCAGTCACAGTCCCCGCTCCGGCCAAGCCAGCAGCCACGACCCCGCCACCTGCACCAGCCACAAAGCCAGCGGCAACGACACCTCCGGTCCCTGTTCCAGCCCCTACAGCGAAGCCAGCGCCCACACCCGCACCAACGCCTACGCCTGCATCAACTCCTGCGCCTGCGCCTAAGCCCGCAGCGGCAACGGCACCTGCAGCCCCCGCCCCAGCAGGAGGTGCCAAATAACTGACGGAGCATCTTCCTTCTAACCAAAGCGCCCGTTCCGAGCAGGAACGGGCGCTTTTTGTTTTGGTAGGCGTTCAGCGGCGCACCGCTATGCGGCACGCACCTTCACCGTTACCGCAGCACTTGTATCCATCTCGCCAATGACAACGGCGCCTTCACCGCAGCGCACTGCTGCATCTGCGTCTGACGAGCTCACGATTGCGACCCAGCCCAGTCCCATATTGAAGGTATCAAAGGCGTCCTGCGGATCTGCATGGCGTAAGATCTTTTGCGCCACATCATTTTCCCAATACGGAATCGTCAGGTCGCAGCCCAGACCACGCTTGAGAAACATCCGCCCCAGATTCTCTGGCAATCCACCACCAGTGATGTGGGCCATTGCTTTCGGGCGAATGCCAGCGGCTTTCAGAGCCTTGGGTTCTTCGTGGTAGAGAAGCGTCGGCAGTAACAGTTTCGCCATTTCTTCGTCGCTCAGTCCCACGTTTTCCTTCTCCAAAATTCGGCGCACAAGACTGAATCCATTGGCGTGAAAACCTGCGCTGCGCCAGCCGACGAGGACATCTCCGGCCGCGATGGTGCCTGGATCCAAGAGGTCTGGTTTTTCAGCAGCGCCAATGGCAAACCCTGACAACTCCACAAAGCCCTCTGGAACGATTCCCGGCATTTCCGCAGTTTCACCACCTGCCAAGATGCAATTGCAGGCCTCCAAATATTCCGTCATCCCTGCCAAAAGGCGGCTGAGCATGCGCTTATCGATGCGTGGCACGCCGAGGTAATCCAAAAACATGATCGGATCAGCCCCTGTGGTGAGGACGTCATTCACATTCATCGCCACCAAGTCTTTGCCGGCATACTCTAGAAGGTCATGCTTCAGAAGCAGTTCAAGCTTGGTGCCGACACCGTCGCAACCGGTCACAATCACAGGCTGCTTGTAGGCGCTGAGATCGTATGCGGCAGCGAACATTCCGAAAGCGTTGGCAAGCCTGCGATTTTTTTCAGTTCTCGCCCGCATTCCGCTGATGTCATCGACGAAAGCTGCGGCTTCGTGGATATCAACGCCAGCTTGCTTATAGGTGTGGCCAGAGGAGGATGAGGACGATTGAGGGGATGACATGAGTCTCTAGCAATAAACAGCGCCAGACCGCTTGCAAGCGCAGACGATTGGATATCGAATATGTGCTGCCCTCCATGTCCACCATCCCACAAGTCGCTGTTCTCGTCGATACCTCCCGCTCGTATGGGCGGGACATCGTTCGCGGCATCCGGCGATACGTGGCGGAGCACGGCCCGTGGTCCCTTTATTTGGAGCCCCGAGACCTCACCAGCCGCTTCCCAGATTGGCTAAAGGACTGGCAAGGTGACGGAATTTTGGCCCGGACGCTGGAGAAGCAACTCTTAGACGACCTGATGGCCTCCCAACTGCCAGTGGTCGAACTGCGCACAACCGTCCTCCAGCACCCCTTCCCCTTCGTGGGAATGGACAACAGTCTCATCGGTGCCCGCGTCGCGGAGCACTTCCGTCACCGGGGGTTCCAGCGTTTTGCCTGTTGCCTGGACGTATCGGAGGCATTTTTCATCGAGCGCAGTGATCGCTTTGCGGCAGCAGTCGAGGCCCTGGGCTTTGATTGCCCAGTGTTTCAGTCCCGTCGCAAAAACTGGGATCAGCATCAGCAAGACCTCGTCGTTTGGTTGCAATCGCTACCCAAGCCAGTCGGCATTTTCGCAGTGAATGATCAGCTTGGCTTCTGGCTCCTTGATGCTGCCCGTCGTGCGGGAATCGCGGTGCCGGAGGAAGTCGCAGTCGTTGGCGCTGAAAACGACAACATGCTCTGCGAGACCGCCTCCCCGCCGCTCTCTAGCGTCAAACTTCGCGGTCAGGCAGTCGGCTACGATGCCGCACGCATTCTCGATGAGTGGATGAGCAAAAAGCA
>CAZCAL010000478.1:3300-3598 GCA_964496625.1 uncultured Verrucomicrobiaceae bacterium
GAGATCCACCTCCATGCCCCTGGAGACATCGCCGTGCGGCAATCCAGCGATATCGTCGCCGTTGAAGACCCAAGCATCGCTGCCGCGCTACGCTTCATCCGGCAAAATGCTACGGAGCGCATCGACGTCACCCGCGTCGCCCGAGAGGCGGCCCTTTCCCGAACGGTTTTGGAACGACGTATGAAGACCCTCATCGGTCGCAGCCCTGGCGAGGAGATCAATCGAATCCGCTTCGCTGCCGTGGAGAAGCTTCTTGCGCAAACAAACCTCACCCTCGACGCAATCGCTGCCCGTTGTG
>CAZCAL010000479.1:0-3590 GCA_964496625.1 uncultured Verrucomicrobiaceae bacterium
GGCTCATGGCAGACCAACGTAGGTGTGACCATGACCAAGAACGGCAACAAGTTCTCCGCAGCCGTTCTGGACATCATTACAAGACGTCAATTCCTCAATCGCCGCAGCGATCCAGCCGTCGCAAGCAACCCCTAATTCCTTCACCCCCTATGAATCTATCACGTCGCAAATTTCTCCGTGGCACAGGCATCGCACTTGGATTGCCCTGGCTTGAATCCGTCTGTTCCTTTGGGGCGGAATCATTGAAAAAGAACACCGCTCCACGACGCCTTGCCGTTTGCTTCACTGGCAATGGAGTCAATCCACACCACTGGGGTGCGACCCAGGGCGCGGGCGGCATGGAGTTCATGAAGAGTCTGTCACCTCTCGAACCGCTGAAGAAGCACGTCAGCGTCTTCACCGGTCTTTGGAATCCAACCACCATTGAGGGCGAAGGTGGCCACTACCCCAAGATGAATATCCTCTGTGGGCTGAAGGTGAAAAAGACCACCACTGATGTCGAAGTCGGCACCACCATGGACCAAATCATTGCAGCGCAAACCGGGAAGTTCACCCCGGTGCCAAGCATCGTCCTTGGTACGGAACGCCCCAGCTACAGCACCGACTCGGGGTTCACCTCAATCTACTCCGCCTACATATCATGGAGTTCTCCCACTACCCCGGCACCGAAGGAGATCTTTCCCCAGCAAGCTTTTGATCAGCTCTTTGATGATGGCAGCAAGCGCAAGCGTGATCGCAGCATTCTGGACCTCATCTTGGAAGATGCCAACAGCCTGAAGCCCAGACTCAGTGCGCGCGACAAGCAGAAGCTCGATGAATATTTGACCTCAGTGCGTGAGATCGAACAACGCGTAGAACTTGCGGAAAAGATCAGTCAGGCAGAGACGAACGGCGCAGGCTGGCAGCCAACCGTTAAGGTGCCCACCATCCCGCGTCCCGGCGCAGGTATTCCGACCAGCAGCGAAGACCATCTCCGACTGATGTTTGATATCATGGTGCTGGCGTTTCAAATGGATCGCACCCGTGTGGCGACGTTCATGATGAACAACGACCTGTCAAACATGCGCTTCCCAAGCCTGGAAAGTGTCACTGGCGGCATCCACGAGCTTTCCCACCATGCGAATGACGAGCATCGCCTCGACATGTATCAACAAGTGAACCAGCATCAGGTGAAACTCTGGGGCGAGGCGCTCGCCAAGATGCAAGCCACCAACGAAGGTGAACGCACGCTCCTAGAAAACAGCATGATCATGCTGACCAGTAGCCTCTTTGACGGCAATGCCCACGATTCACGCCAACTCCCGGTGGTGCTGGCGGGTGGCGGTGGCGGCACCATTCAAGGTGGACGTTTCCACGATCTTAGTGCCGACCCAAATCGTAAGCTTTGCCGCCTGCACATCGCTCTCATGGATCGCATGGGACTCCATGTGGACCACTTTGGCGACGCTGAAAATGCGCTAGCGATCTAAGGCTTCATCAAGTAAGCGAAGAAATCCTTCAAGTCAGCATCGCTCATTCCCGCTGTCAGTCCCTCTGGCATGAGCGAAATGGGTGATGCCTCCATCTTCTCAATGTCTGCCAATTTTACAGCGGTCTTGTTGTTGGCCATGTCTTTGATCACAATGCCGCTGGCATCCTGCGCAGCCATGAGACCGGTGAGGATTTGACCGTTCTTCAGCTTCACAATGTAGGCACCAAACCCTTCGCGGATTTCCATGCTCGGATTGAAGAGATTGTCCAACCAGAAGTCGGCACTACCACGATCGTAACCCGTCAACTCCGGCGCGATGGTGCCGCCCTCTGCAAAGAGCGTGTGGCAGATGGAGCAACGCCCAACAAACTGGATCTTCCCTTTGGCTGGATCCCCCAGTCCGGTTTTCAGTACCGCCTTGATACGCTCCGCCTCCTTGCGCTTGGCCTCTGTAGGCCCGGTCGCCAGCAAGCCCTTCCAATGTTTCTCAATCGTCGCATCGATCTCAGGATCCTTATGCAGACTGAGAGCACGCACGATATCGATGGTGAAGTGCTTGGTCGGCACCTTCCATTCATTGACGAAGTGGACGAGGAGCAAGGCCCACTCTTTGCGCCCAGCCATTACTCGCAGAGCGTCCTCACGCAGCGCCTTGTCTCCAGCGATCTGCGCCTCATATCCCAGCAGCAAAGCCTCAGGGATTCGCTTGTCATCGAACTTGGCGGCGGCCTGCAAAATGCCACGTTTCAGGCTCGCTGGGTTTCCACCTTTCAGGATCGCCACCATGGGGGCAACCGCGTCTGCCCGACCAAGCTCCGCGAGAGTGTGTGCCACGGCGATGCGCTTGGCATTGCTGGCCTTGCTATCGGAGAGCAATGCGATGGCTTTCTTCAAAGCGTCCGCATTCCCGCTGCGTAGCGCCAGAGTCAGATCTCCATCGGATTGGCGCGCCATGTAGTCATTCAAAGCGGCAGTTAAGCTGTCCGGAAGCTTCGGCATCTCAGCGCCTTCAAAAGCCGCCGCGATTCCGGCAATGATTTTGCTGCGATCCGTGTCATCCGCCGCGATGGCTAAAAGGTCTGCGCAGGATTGGAAATTCTCCGCTCCACCTGCCAGCGCATAACGTTTGGCCAACTTCTCAGCGAGGCTTTCGTGGAAAAGGCGGGTCGTCGTGAAAGCGGTATCCAGTTTCATAAAGGCAAAGACTGCATCGCGCTCTTTTTCAGCCTTCGACTCCAATGCCCACCACGCCAGTAGCGGCAAGTGACCACTCACATCCTCGACACCTTCGGCCGCCCACAAAAGTGGCAACCCTTCGGCGGCAGGTAACCTTTTTGCAGAGGCCAACAACTGCGCACGCACCTCGATATGCGGTTCCGTCTTGGCCATGCCTGCCAGCACGCTTGCGACAGCGCCCGCCGAACGACGTTCGCCCAAAATCTTGACCGCCCAACGGCGCACATAAGGATCGGCATGGCTCAGCAGCTTGCTGGTCAGCGCCTCATCCGCAGCGCCTAAACCATCCAAAGCCCAGAGCGCCTCCAGAGCCTGGGGACCTTCGAGCATGGTGAGCAATTGCGCGGTCGTATCCTTTAAGTCGCGCCACACGATCTCGTGGATGGCTTGTTTGCGAAACCACTCATTCGGATGACTGAGATAGCCCAGCAATTCTTCACCATTGGCTTTGTGGAGGTCAAAGGGCTTCAGCTTTGGCACACCGGCGGAAGGTCGCACTCGGTAAATCCGACCACTTGTTTTGTGCCAGTCATCGACTGGACGGACGTGGCTGAGCCGAGTGTCATACCAATCCGCCATGTAGAATCCGCCGTCTGGGCCGCAGCCTGCCCAAACTGGGCGGAACCAACGATCCGAGCTGGTGACAAGATTTTCGCCGTCCTTGGTGCGGAAGGTTGAACCGTCAGCAGTGCGCTCACTGACATAGACGACGTTAGCCAGAGAGTTGGGCGCGATGATATGCCCCTCATAAGCACTACCTAGCAGCCCACCTTCATAAATCGTGAAGGCCTGAGGGAAGCGCTTGTCATCGCCCTCGTGACGCATGTGCTCGAACCAGCCAAACGCATACGGATTGGTCAACGGGCCATGCTTGCCCCAGCCT
>CAZCAL010000480.1:0-1407 GCA_964496625.1 uncultured Verrucomicrobiaceae bacterium
TGCGCTTTTTGGATGAATCCCAAATCGCGCCGGAGTGTTTTTGGGAAGGCTGACAGACGTTAGGCACCAATGGGATGCCAAGTGGTCTTGAACTCAATCAGTTCGCGAATCGCGCTGAGCCCCTGCTGTTTCGCTGAGAACCAATCAATGGCATCCTCCGCCTTGCGCAGATTCACCCGCTTCACACTCTCAGCAGCGGCGAGACGGATCTCTTCACGCTCATCTGCATGGGCGACGCCGTTGATGGCGCGCAGATGGGTGTGGGAGGCGAAGGTAGGCACGAGTTCGCTGCGTTGACCGGTCAGGAGATTCACCACGCCTCCAGGGAGATCGCTGGTGGCCAGCATTTCACCCAGAACGATCGCCGGATACGGCTGAGTCTGGGAGGCGAGGGCGATCACAGTATTACCGCACGTGATGGCGGGTGCGATCAGGCTGATCAGCGCCAGAAGCGGAGCTTCGTCAGGAGCCAAGACACCAATGATGCCCATCGGTTCCGTAACGGTGAAATTGAAGTGCGGTGACGCCACCGGATTCACATTGCCGAGCAGTTGTTCATACTTATCCGTCCATCCCGCGTAGTGAATGAGGCGCTCGATGCTGGCGGCGACTTCATGGTTTGCATCTGCCTTGGTGCTGCCGCCGATTTGGATTGCTTCTGAAAGTTCAGTGGCGCGTGCCTCCATCATCTCCGCGAGACGATAAAGGATCTGGCCGCGATTGTAAGCGCTGCGCTTCGCCCAGCCGGGGCCAGCCTTGGCGGCTGCTTCGACGGCGTTGCGCAAGTCCTTGCGGGTGCATTGGGGGATGTTGGCAAAGAACTGCCCGCGTGAATCATGCAGTGGCTCAACGCGACCGCTTTCAGAGCGGATGAAGGCCCCGCCGACGTAGCACTTGGGAGTTTTGGTGATGGGTAATCTTGACATGACGGAAAGGGGTAGGGGAATCAATCAACCTTGCAGTAGTCCATGAGGCCCTGTCGGCCGCCTTCACGTCCAAAGCCGGACTCTTTGTAACCTCCGAAGGGGCTCGTTGGATCAAACTTGTTGTAGGTGTTGGCCCAGACGACACCGGCTTTGAGTTCGGTGCTCATCTTCAAGATGCGTGAGCCCTTGTCCGTCCAGACGCCCGCGCTGAGGCCGTAGGCAGTGTTGTTCGCCTTCTCAATCGCCTCATCCACGGTGCGAAAGGTCAGCACGCTGAGCACAGGGCCGAAGATCTCTTCCCGCGCGATGCGATGGCTCATAGAGACATTGGAAAAAACGGTCGGCTTGAAGAAGAAGCCTTTGGCTGGGAGTTTGCAGGGGGATTGATAAAGCTCAGCCCCTTCCTGGACGCCGCTCTCAACGAGCTCGCGGATCTTTGCCAGTTGCTCGCCCGAGTTGATGGCACCAAGATCCGTGTTTT
>CAZCAL010000480.1:1417-3555 GCA_964496625.1 uncultured Verrucomicrobiaceae bacterium
GCGTAGCACTTCGATGCGGCGCTTTAGCTTGGATAGCACTGCGTTTGCGATGCTCTCCTGCACAAGCAAACGTGAGCCCGCGCAGCAGACGTGGCCTTGATTGAAGAAGATACCATTAACGATGCCTTCGACTGCCTGATCCAGCGGCGCATCATCAAAGACGATGTTGGCCGCCTTGCCGCCGAGCTCCATGGTCATCTTCTTGTCGGTGCCAGCGAGGTTGCGCATGATAATTTTGCCAACCTCCGTTGATCCTGTGAAGGCGATCTTTGCGGCGGCGGGATGGCTCATCACTGCGGCCCCGGTCTCACCTACACCGCTGACGATGTTGACGACACCGGGGGGCAGATCGGCTTCTTGGAGGATCTCGCCAAACTTCAGCGCGGTGATGCTGGTCGTCTCTGCGGGTTTGATGACGACGGTGTTTCCCATGGCCAGCGCTGGGGCTAGCTTCCATGCGAGCATCAGTAGCGGAAAGTTCCAGGGGATGACCTGGCCCACGACACCGAGAGGCTTCACCATCTGACCTGGGGCGATGTACTCCAGTTTGTCCGCCCAGCCTGCATGATAAAAGAAATGCGCTGCTGCCATGGGCACGTCAAAATCGCGCGACTCTTTAATGGGCTTGCCTCCATCCATGGTCTCAGCGATGGCGAACTCGCGGGCATGATCTTGGAGCAGCCGGGCGATGCGATAGAGATACTTGCCACGCTCAGCGCCGGGCATACGCCCCCAAACGGAGTCATAAGCCTTGCGTGCGGAACGAAAGGCTAGATCAACGTCGGTCGTTCCTGCTAGGGCGATGTCCGCGATCTTTTCTTCCGTGGCAGGATTGATGGAATCGAAGTACTTGCCCGCAGAAGGTTTAACAAACTGGCCATGGATGAAAAGATCGTACCTTGTCTTTAGCTTTGGATCGGCAGTTTCTGGTGCAGGATCGAATTCCCAAAGATCACCAAAAACGAGTTCGCGAGAGGTCGGACGTGCAGTCTTTTTTGCGGGACGGGAAGCAGCGGGCATGATTGGAGGGTGCGTTCTATTTGGTGGCGATGGCAATCTTTAGAGTGATAGCCAAGAGCGAAGTTTTGCGTCCAGCGCTTCCTGATCGCGTTGAGTCAGTGATCCAATACTGCGGCGAATCAGTCGGTCCTCAATGGTGCAAATCTGGCCTTTGATTGCGCTCGGGACGTTTAGGCCTTCCGCTTGCCAATCTGTCATGGAGACGTCTCCATTTTGAAGTTGTGAAGTAACGGGCACAACAAAGATGTCCCCGGGATGCGATCCTCTGCCGACGACGACGGCGGGCCGAACCTTTGTGCTAGTAAGGTCCGTGAAAGGGATCGGAAGCAGCACTAATTCACCGCGTGAGCAATTCATTGTAAACGTCGTCTGCGTCGTTATCCCACAGGGTTGCAAGGGTTTGCTGGCTATGCTTTAGCCAAGCTTCGCGGTCGATCCCATCGTCGGCTGTTTCGATGGATACCCTCACCCGAGTGTGTTCTGGCAGCGGGAGAGGAGCCAGCAGTCGCAGGTGCCCGATTTCATAAATGGCTTCAACGGTGGTGCTCATGCCGATAATGTGCCTCGCGGTGTGGGAATTGCCAAGACGAATTCAATAGGCCTCAGCAGCCTCACTGAAGTAGTAGGGTACCTGGTAGCAGCCGGTGCGCTCCTTTTCGATCTGGCGGAGCAGGTCATTCAGAAGGGAGGACGCACCGAATCGGTAGCGCTGATTGCTGAGCCATTCGTCGCCAAGCGTTTCTTTGACGGCGATGAGGAAGTGCAGCGCCTGCTTCGCCGTGCGGATGCCGCCGGCGGGTTTCATGGCGATGGCGGTGCCGGTATCGAGAAAGAAATCGCGAATCGCATCCAGCATCACTTGGTTATTGCCCAGCGTCGCATTGGATGAAGTTTTCCCCGTGCTGGTCTTGATAAAATCACCGGGCCGGATCACGCGCATGGCCAGGAAGCTCGCGGCGCGGATGTAGTCGTAAGTTTCCAGTTCGCTGGTCTCAAGAATGACCTTCAACGTGGCTGCACCACATGCCTCCACCACTTGGGAGATCTCGTCCTGCATCAGTGAAAACTCCCCCGTCAAAAAGGCACCACGATTGATCACCATTTCGATCTCATCAGCT
>CAZCAL010000481.1:0-1153 GCA_964496625.1 uncultured Verrucomicrobiaceae bacterium
CAGGGTCTCTGCTTTCGCGCCAAGCTCTGCAATTCGACTTTGATGCTGTGCTTCTTGGGATTCAAGAGCAGACACCCGTGACTCTGCCTGTGCCAGTTTTGCTTGGATCGCATCGAGTTTGTTGCGAGCTTCCTTTTCGGCATCAGTGAGGCTAGCAACGCCAGTTTCCTTGGCCTTAGTTAGCTCAGCAAGGGCGCTCTCAAGCTCTGCCTTCTCTTTTTGCGAGGCAGAGAGACGCGTGGAAGCATCCTGAACTGAGGCGTCAAGGGCAGCGAGTTCCTTTTGGCGCTCCAAAAGCTGGGACCGCAATTCCTCGGATTGCACCGCAAAATTCTGCTGAACAGACGCGCCATCTGTCTTCACCGACGTGAGTTGCAGCGTCGCTGCCGCAATCGCAGCTGTCACCTCTGCAAGTCCTGACTGGTGAGTCGCAGCCTCGCTCTGGATGGCAGCCAATTCGGCCTTCTTCGCAGCAATGTCCGCCGCCAAGGCCTGAACTTCGGCACCCATTCGGGCCTGTAAATCCGCCTCTTCCTTCTTCGAATCACCCGCTGCCGCAGTGGCCGTCGACAACTGTGCTTCGGCAGCGGCAACCTGCTCTCGGATGGCATCTAGCGCATTTTGTGCTTCGGTCTGTTGCCGCAAGAATTGCTCCAACTCCTCACGCTGCTGTTTTGCCGTGGCCAGACCTTCGGAGCGACGCTTTTCCACATCATCATGGACAGCCTGAAGGCCATTCATGGCTGTCGCTACATCCGACTCGATCCTGGCAAGCTCACTGCGAGTCGATTCAAGTTTACTATCGAGGTTTGCGACTTCACGTCGGGCAGTCTGGAGCCGATCTGCCTCCTTTTTGGCGGCAGCAATTTCTGCACGCAGCCTTTCGACCTCGGCGTGAGCGGTAGCGGATGCCTCCTGGGCCGCAGCCAACTCCTTCTGTCCACTCGTCAATTCCTTGCGTTGGGCATCAAGCTGCTTCGATAGTATCCGGGCTTCATCACGGGCCTTTTCTGCGGCAGCGACTTCAGCATTTAAAGTATCCCGCTGCTTTTGGAGTCGCTCGACCTCTGACTTCAATGCAGCGGCCTGATTTGTCAGAGCTGCATCGGTTCCCGGACTCACCGCCGAGGGCGTCGAAGTCCCAGCAAAGTCC
>CAZCAL010000481.1:1163-3553 GCA_964496625.1 uncultured Verrucomicrobiaceae bacterium
GGATCGGCATCCCCGACGGTGCCGGAGGCGAACTAGGCCGCGAATCAGCACTGCGGGTGACCAGGGGCTTTGTCGTCTCGATCTTGCCCGTGTCAGGAGATGTCGGCATGTCCGTCGCTGGTACGGACTCGGTATCGCCACGCCTTCCATCGGACCTTGTCGGCTCAGCAGCTTTTCCTGAACTTGGCTTTCCACTTGATTCAGCCGGAGCTAATCCTTTGGGGGCCCGTTCGCGATATCTCGCCTCCAACTGGCCGAAGACAATTTTATCCCCCCCCTTGACCCGCTTCCTCTGAACCGGCTTTCCATTGACGAAAGTACCGTTAGAAGAATTGAGGTCCACTAATTCATAGATCCCGTCGGCTTGGCGCAAAAACTCAGCGTGAAATCCGGAGATAAACGTATTGTCGATGACAATGTCATTCTTCGAATCTCTACCCAATGACAGACGTTCTTCGAGAAGATCGAAGACGAACTCATTTCCATCATTGAGGTTAAAAGCCAGGTAGGGCATTCGGGAGTCAGGGATCGTGGCAGGCTAACTAGATAAGCCTGAAGAATAAATTTGGAAATTCATTGAATCAATCTTAATAAAACAAGATGACAAATAACATACCCGAATTATTTCAAAGCATGCTATCACAGACACCATAAAAACTCCAAAAAATAGCAACCATGAAGGGTCGATTTTTTTTGAAAATTTGCGGTTCTGGCGTCATCGCCGCATTTTGTCTTACTGCATGCGCCGCTCCTCCAAGTGTGGGTAACGCTGAAGTCGTCTCTCGGCCCACCCGCCTCAGCCCAGACCAACTGCAGCGGGTCGGGCAGCGGATTTGGCAAAACGAGTGCAGCGGCACCATCGATGGTTTGACGAGTTGGAACTCTGGTGAGGATTTCGCCTCTCTCGGAATTGGCCACTTTATCTGGTATCCGATCGGAAAACGAGGCCCCTTTGAAGAGAGCTTCCCCCCCCTGCTCGTCCACCTCCAGCGCTCTGGGGTGCAACTTCCAGAGTGGCTCCGCCAAGGAGGCCCCTGCCCATGGGCTAATCGCGCTTCATTTTTAGCAGATCACCAAGGAGCACGTCAGCAGCAGCTACGCGCGCTACTTTCGCAGACCGTTTCACAGCAAACGGACTTTATCGCAGCGCGGATGAGCGCATCCCTCCCGAAGATGTTGGCAAACGCGCCCGCCGGGCAACGCGCCTTGGTCGAAGGCAATTTTCATGCCCTCCAGGCCTCCCCCGAAGGCATGTTTTGCCTGATCGACTATGTAAACTTTAAAGGTGAAGGCACCAGCGCAACGGAGCGATACAACGGCCAAGGCTGGGGCCTGCTGCAAGTACTGGCCGGGATGACTGCCGACCGTAGCGCCTCCGCGGCCTTTGCAGAGAGCGCGAAGAGAGTCCTCACAAACCGTGTCAGAAATTCGCCGGCAGCTCGCGGAGAAAATCGTTGGTTGCCAGGTTGGCTCAATCGCTGCGAAACCTACAAGCGGGCGCTTTGAAGTGCACTGTCAGCGACCAACTGAAGCCCCCAGTCCTCCCGAGAAAGCAGGCCCAGAACGTCGCTGGGCAGCAGCAGGAGAGGCTTCAGCCTACCGCGAGACGGACATCATGCATTTGGCCATTCCTCGTTAGCAAGCAACGTCAGGCTGTGGTGATACGGCGATTGGCTTCGTCGTCCAAACGCAGGAGTCCGGCAGGATTATCACCAGCGAGTTTCAGGCGATCAATGATGTCGGAGACCGTGTTCTCTTCCTGGACCTGCTCTTGCAAAAACCAAGTGAGGAATTGAAGCGTCGCGTAGTCTTTTTCTTTCAACGCCAATTCATAGAGATCATTGATCTGCTGCGTCACTCCTTGTTCCTGAGCAAGGGCAGTCTCAAAGATCTGCAGCGGACTTGCATCATACGTGGTCTTGGGCGCATCGATAGTCTCCAGCTCAATGGTAGCGTTTCGCTCCCGCAGGTAGTCATAGAGTTTCATCGCATGCCCGTATTCCTCAGCGGACTGCGCACGCATCCACTTGGCAAAACCAAGGTAGGCGGTACGCTGAAAATAAGCGGACATGCCGAGATAGTTGTAGTGCGCCTGTAATTCGTTCTTGATCTGGGCGTTGATGGCTTTCTGGACAGATGAGGGCGGGTTCATGAGAAGTGATGTTGTTGTTGAGGGCTAGAGATTCGTTACAATATCTGCGATCCAAAATCGCACCGAGATGAGCCCATCTCGATTCGGGCGCTCCACCCAGAGGCTGGCCTGCTACCAAACGGGGCGGCAGTTGTTATCGACCTCCGAATTTCCGCTGGCAGAAGATCCACAGTCATTCTGCATTGTACTACGCCTCGCCTAGAGCCTTAGTTCCTCCCAAGAAAGGAAAATAGCCCTT
>CAZCAL010000482.1:0-3518 GCA_964496625.1 uncultured Verrucomicrobiaceae bacterium
CAACAATCCACAGCCCTCCGCTGCGGATTTGCTGCCCTCTTGGCATGCCTAACTGCGGTGGCAAGCCACGCAGCAGACCCGACGGCAGAGCAGCAGTATTGGTTGGAATTGATCAATCGGATGAGGCTCAACCCCGCCGACGAACTTGACAAGCTGGTAAATTTTTCAGCGCCTGGTGTGTGGGCACCCCTGAAATCAAACGATCCCGATGTCGCCGACGCCCTTAATTATTTCGGCACCGATGCCGCGGCCCTGCAGACCCAGTGGTTAAGTCTCAGCTCCGCACCTGCGTTGGCGTGGAACAGCGCGCTGAATGAGTCGGCAACCACCTATTCAAACTTGATGGTCAATGCGGACGCACAGGACCACAATCTCGATGGTGGCGATATCGTGAGCCGCATTGCAGCAGTCGGTTACACGAACTTCTTGGACGCTGGCGAGGCGCTTTTTTCATCGGCACAGTCCGTGACCCACGGTCACACGGGATTTGCCATCGATTGGGGCGACGGCAATGGAGCTTCTTCTGGATTTGGCACTGGCATCCAGGACCCCGCAGACCACCGTGACAACATGATGTATGCCTTTTTCAAGGAAGTGGGCATCGGATTTCAAAGCATCACTATCCCCGGCACCAATGACATCGCGGATGGGCCGTTGGTCGTTACCCAGCACTACGCCAGCGCCTATCGATGGAACGGGAGCAGCTACGTATCTGACGCCATCTTGACCGGTACGGTTTTCGATGATGCGACGCTGGCAGACAATTTTTACACCCCTGGCGAAGGTCTCGCGGGTATCGCCATTGATGTGTATTCGGTGACGACGAATCTCTTGGTCGCCTCCGGCTTCACCAACTCGGTCGGCAGCTACAACATTTCGCTGGCAGGATTAATTCAGGATGAAAGCTATCGAGTCTCCGCCCCGACAACGGGTGCCGCTGATCAGTACTTTGATCTGTCCGCACACCCCGAGGTCTATGGCCAGCCAGTGTTGGTTTTTGACAATCAATACGCTCGTTTCCAGACTGTCCCTGAACCCGCAGGAGCCCTGCTTTTCATAGCAGGCGGTCTCCTTGCACTGGGCCAGCGTCGCCGCAGCACTTAACCCCCTCCATCGTTCCATGTTCAACGCTCGAATCGCTCTCGCCTGCGCCTGCCTTCTTGTCACCGCCAAAGTGCCAGCAAAAGCCCAACAGCAAACAGGGCTTGCCGTTGAAATCAGGACGATCATCGACGAATACGAAAACTCGGTTCGGGCGAATACGATGAAAATCATCAACGCGGCGACAGAAGAAGAGAGGGCACGCTATCGTGCAACGGTCCCGAGTGCAGCCCCTTACGCCACGCGCATGATGATGCTTCTAGACGCGCATCCAGACGATCCTGAATCCGTCGGCGGAGTCGTATGGTTGGTCACGCAGTGCTCCAATTTCCCAGAGGGGCAAACCGCCCTAAAATTAATCGCGACCCGTTACGTCGCGACGAAGGGCATCGCCAAAGCCGTCCGGCAACTGGAGTTTCACTCGTTCGAAAATGTGCGCTCTATCCTCGAGAGCGTGCGTGACGGAAACCCGAATCCTGAAGAGCAAGCCGCTGCCATTCACACACTGGGCACGCATCATTTTCACCGCTACGAAGCCGCTACCGCGCCCGAAGAGAGCATGAAAGAAAAAGCCGCCGCCGAAGCCTGCTATCAGCGCATTATCAGCGAGTTTCCCAACGTCACCATCGATGGCTTCAAGCTAGCCGATCAGGCTTCTTCGATGTTATTTGAGATCACCAATCTGAGCGTTGGTGCTGAGGCCCCTGAAATCGTTGGCAATGACGAGAAAGACACGACTTTCAAACTCAGCGATTACCGTGGCCAAACGGTGCTGCTCGTATTCTGGGGAGACTGGTGTCACGGTTGCCATGGAGTCCTACCGATGATCGCAGATCTCAGCCAACGCTTCCGGGACAAGCCGTTCAAGGTGTTGGGCATCAACACAGACGTCTTGGAAAACGCCAGACAGGTCCTCGCCGCAAGTCCCAAGCCATGGCGCAACTGGCTAGACACCGCGACCAGCGGCCCGATCACCACGCTCTACAACATTCACCATTTTCCCACCCTGTTCTTGATCGACACCAAGGGGATCATCGTCATGAAGAATCCCTCATTGGATGGCGTCACTGCCTATCTGCAATCGCAGACGGCAGCTGATCCAAAGTGATGCCGCACTGAGAGATTCGAATCCGACGAAAATTCGTGCAAAGTATTCACAATTTCCCCTTGCATCCGCAGCTGGATTCGCCATTATCCCCGTCCCGCGAAACGACCCCTTCGTCTAGCGGTTAGGACACATCCCTTTCACGGATGCGACACGAGTTCGATTCTCGTAGGGGTCGCCAAAAATCTCAGACATTTATCAAGTCGAGATTAAAGAAGCGCATAATGCGCTCACAGCAGTTTTATTTCTGCTTCCGCACCTTCGGTGCCTTTGGTGCTGGCCTCGACGATGCACTGCCGGAATCACTCGCCTTGATCTTGGCATAGACCTTCTGAGCATAGGCAGAACTTTGCTCCACCGACATCTCGGGGTGCTTTTCAGTGAAGTTATGAACCAGATCCTTGAGCTTGCTGCGCGCCTCAGGGGAGAGAGCCGCATATAGCGCCTTGCCATCTTGCCCCAGGAAAGAGGAAGTTTTCATGTGGGAGCCGGTTTTACCACCCGCCCGCGTGCTGTTTCCCGTCGCACCATCCGCCAAACGACTGGTGGGTTGCCCTTTTTTACTGGCCCCAGGCTGCAACTGCACGCTGCCATAACGTGCGATGATCGTCTCGGTTCCAATTTCGATCTGCACTTCCGTTTCCCGGAGATCCGTTCCCGGAAGCGCACCAGTCAAGCGCCAACCTTGGGCGTTCGGTTGATCAGAGACTGTGATGTGCTCCCCGTTCGACGTATTGAGAAAGGTCGCCACAGGATGCCCTTCGATGTAGGCGACACCCGTCAGTTGGAGTGTTTCCTCAAGATTCACCATCCGCGTAAAAGGCGAGTGGGTGAAAAGATCCTCCATCGCTGCGGCATCGAGCGGCTGAGGGAGATCAGGATCAGCCTCCGCTACATCTTGAGCGTGGAGCGATGAAGCAAGAAAGAGGAGGGTGACGCAAAAACGAGCGACAAGATTCATGAAATTGGGGGTGCATGGAAAACGTGGCCATGGACGCCATTTATCAACGATGTCCGAAGGGAAGCGAATGGGGTCAAATGCCGCCTTGCCACCAGCGCCAGCCTTTGCCAACATGAGGCCATGGGTAAACTCCAAGATAAAGTAGCAGTCGTCACCGGTGCAGGCCGGGGAATCGGGAAAGCCATCGCCGAGCGCTTCGCCGCAGAAGGCGCCAAGGTGGCCGTCATCAGTCGCACGGAAGCCAACGCACAATCCGCTGCGGACGCCATCAATGCCACCTATCCAGGTGCAGCCAAGGCATACGCTGTTGACGTCGCAGACGCAGCCGCCACTGGCGAGATCGGCAAGAAG
>CAZCAL010000483.1:0-3510 GCA_964496625.1 uncultured Verrucomicrobiaceae bacterium
TCCCCTTCGGAGCCGAGAACAGCAGCCTCCAAATCAACGACCTCATCAAGCAAATCGCCATTAACGAAAACCTCCCACTCTTCGACATCCACCCACGTTACGCGGCAGAGCTAAAGAAAGGCCCAGACATGCTCAACTACCGACGCTACGCCCTTTCCAAGATACCCGAAAACCTCAAGGCTCTCGCCGTGCCCTACCTCCAACCCGGTGCCGTCCCTGAGATCGCCGTGCTAGACAATCGCCTCGACGCCATCTTCGGCCACCTCCCAGGCTGGACCGGCGACCGCCACCCAAATCAAGCAGGCTACCACGTCATCGCCGACGAAACCGCCAAGTGGTTGGCACCGATTATCCGAAATCGGAAACTTTAGTCACTGCCTCCCCACCACCGCCTCGACTGCTCTCAGCATCGGCTCATCGTTTTTCGGCGAGCGCTGATTGTCCTCCGACCACCGATCATAACCGAAGTCGCTGAACGCGATGTCATCCATCTTCGCTAGTTCTTGCAGCACATCTCTCACGAACTTCCATCCCCGAAGTCGGAGATCCTTCAAGACTGGTGAGCCGTCGACGTATTTCATGTTCTTCAGTCGTTGCAGAGCAAGCCCATTCGGAATTTCACCATCGACGTCCAGCCTCTTGGCCAGCGGATTCCAGAGGTGTTCTGAAGCTTCGTAAGCCATGCCAAAGAGCGCACTGCGCTGATCGCTCGGCAACGGCCAGACTGGCATGATTTTCGCTAGCCCCAAGTCGCCCTCGCCGAGCGCACGTTCGGACCAACGCGCAGTGCCTTCAAGAAACCAGCGATTCTTGAAGTAGGTCGTACTGTATTGGATCAGGTGAAAAAACTCATGCGCAGGCGTCAAGTTGGCAGGCGCTCTAACAGTCGTCGCCACGTTGAACCCAATGCTCAGCGTGCCTTCAGGGTCTCCCCGCTTCCGATACCGCTGCAACTCATCGAAGGCCACGCCGTTCATCTTCAGCACATCCTTGCTGCGCAGATGAATATCAATGAAGGACGCCGTTTTGAATCGCTCCGTCTTCAGTGGATCGGGAAACCCCAGCACCTCCACGAGCATGCTCCGCGCCGCCAAGACTTGCGTCATGATATCCTCGATGACATCCGGCACCCCGTTTGCATTTGAATCAGCAGGCTCGACGGCATGCACCCCATCCGTGTGATACCAGATGCGCACCTGATCCGTGCGGTGCACACGCTCCTCGGCTCCCAGTGGAACCACGATCGACAGAACCATTACGAGGACGATGTTTCTCATGACAAAACTCCCTTCACCACTTCTCCATGAACATCCGTCAGTCGATAGTCCCGACCCTGAAATCTGAAGGTGAGACGGGTGTGATCAATGCCAAACTGATGCAGTAAGGTGGCGTTCAGATCATGCACATGCAATGGATCTTGCGTCACATTAAAACAGAAATCATCGGTCTCGCCAAACTGCACTCCCGGCGCAATCCCACCGCCTGCCATCCACATGGTGAAGCAGCGCCCGTGATGATCACGACCATGATTGGTTGGCTCCAGCTTACCTTGACTATAGGTGGTGCGGCCAAATTCTCCGCCCCAGACCACCAGTGTATCCTCCAGCATCCCACGTTGTTTGAGATCTCGAATCAGCGCAGCACAAGGTTGATCCACATCCCCACACTGAAGCCGCAGATCGCTCGGCAGATTGTAGTGCTGATCCCATCCTCGATGATAGAGCTGAATGAACCGCACGCCGCGTTCAGCCATGCGGCGGGCCATGATGCAGTTCGCGGCGAAGGTTCCCGGCTGCCTGGACTGCGGGCCGTAGGCATCTAGCGTTGCCTCACTCTCGTCGCTGAAGTCGGTGAGGTCTGGGACACTGGTTTGCATACGAAACGCCATCTCGTATTGAGCGATCCGCGTCGCGATCTCTGGATCGTGCTGCTCATCCAGCTGTTTTTGATTGAGCGCAGCAATGACGTCCAGCTGATCGCGGCGAGTCGCCGCATCCACGCCTCTGGGATTGGACAAATACAAAACAGGATCGCCACTGCTCCGCAATGCCACGCCTTGATGATTCGATGGCAGAAAACCAGAGCCCCACAGTCGGGCATACAAGGGATCTGCCGGACGGGCCGCACTACCACGCGAGACCATCACCACAAAGGCCGGTAGATCTTTACTTTCACACCCCAATCCATAGCTCAGCCACGCCCCAAAGCTAGGCCGCCCCGGCTGCTGATGCCCCGTCTGCAAAAGAGTAACTGCCGGATCGTGATTGATCGCTTCCGTGTGCATCGAGCGCACAACACACAGTTCATCAACAATCCCAGCCGTATGCGGGAGCAGCTCGCTCACCCAGGCACCACTCTGACCATGCCGCGCAAATCGAAACATGGATGAAGTGATCGGCAAAGACTTCTGCCCACTGGTCATGCCGGTCAGTCGCTGATCTCCGCGCACTGAGGCTGGCAACTCCTGCCCATGCAGCTTCTTCAGCCCCGGCTTGTGATCAAACAAATCCAGCTGCGATGGCCCTCCATGCATGAAAAGGTAGATGATCCGCTTCGCTTTCGGAGCCCGCCCCGTCACCGCACTCGCATCATTCATCAAGGACGACAAGGCCAAGCCGCCGAGGCTCAGTCCGCCACCTTGAATAAATTGTCTTCGTTGGAGGTTCAGGCTCATCGTTTGGTGATCACTTCATCGAGATTGAAAATCGTATGCGCAACCAAAGCCAATGATTGGTGCCGAACATACAAGCCTTCGAGCAGGTCCAGCTCATCCGCTTGAGGGTCGCGCCCAACGACCTCTTGGAACATCCATGCGATGCGGTTTGTCCTCCCCGCAGACCTTTGCGCCAGCGCTTCCGCCGCCCTCACAAACGTTTCGTCATTGAGCAGCAACAGCGCTTGTAGCGGTGTGTTGGTGGTGGTCCGGCGCACAATACATTTCTCACGCGTTGGCCCGTCAAAAGTCAGCAGCATCGGATGCGGAGCCTGCCTCTTCACATAAGTGTAGAGGCTCCTTCGCCACGCGCCATCACCCTGATCCGGCACATAAGATTCCTCGCCATTATAGGAGACAGCTTCCCAGAGTCCGGGCGGCTGAAACGGTTTTACACTCGGTCCACCCACACGACGAACGAGCAGCCCTGAAACTCCCAGCGCCTGATCTCTCAGCACTTCCGCGGACAGCCGACCGCTTGACCCACGTGCCAGCCAGCGGTTCTGCGGATCACTTTCGCTGCGGATGATCGAACTCTGTCGATAGGTGCGCGACATCACAATCATCTTCATCATCGCCTTCACATCCCAACCTCCTTCCCGGAACTTCGTCGCCAGAAAATCTAAGAGTTCAGGATGCGTAGGCGCTTCACCTTGAGACCCAAAGTCGTTGGGCGTACGCACCAGACCTTCGCCAAAACAAAGCTGCCAAAGTCGATTCACGGCAACGCGCGCCGTCAGCGGATTGTCTTTTGACACCAACCACTTCGCAAATCCCAATCGATTTCTTGGGGCCTC
>CAZCAL010000484.1:0-3476 GCA_964496625.1 uncultured Verrucomicrobiaceae bacterium
AGCCCCGGTACGGCGAGCAGGTAGTGATACCCGGCGAGCTGCCGCTGCAGCACGCGCCGCAGCCAGTGCGCTCGCCCGCTGCCAACTCGCCTCCGGGGGTTGGCACAGCACGGCGGACTTTGACCCTGCCTATCCGAATGAAGATGGAAAGCTCTACCACGGAGAAAAATACATTCATGGTCAGATCATCAAACATACCATCCACACAACGTTCGATGACGATACGACTCAGTCAGCGGTGCGTTTCCTCACGGACTTCGTCGTCGCGGTGAAAGGGGTCAGCGACCCGGCAGATGACACGATCCGCACGGCGCTGAACCGTGCCATCGAGGGCATGGCGCGCGCGCAGTATCCCAATGGGGCCTGGCCACAGTGCTATGCTGGCGAAGTCCGCACACCCGCAGATTTTCCGATTCGCAAATC
The DNA here is from genome assembly GCA_964496625.1 of uncultured Verrucomicrobiaceae bacterium. GTDB lineage: Bacteria > Verrucomicrobiota > Verrucomicrobiia > Verrucomicrobiales > Verrucomicrobiaceae > JACKQF01. The sequence goes on from CAZCAL010000484.1 coordinate 424, forward strand.
TCACTTCTCTGCCGATTACCCCCGCGAATGGCCAGACGCCGACTACACCCGCTACTACACCCTCAATGACAATTGTCAGGGCGATTGCATCATGACGCTGCTAGACGCAGCCAAAAAATTGGGCCGAACAGATTGCCTGGAAATGGCGAAACGTGGCGGAGATTTTCTTTTGCTCGCTCAACTCCCAGAGCCCCAACCCGCCTGGGCTCAGCAGTATGACTTTGACATGCAGCCAGCCTGGGCGCGAGTCCATGAAGCTCCTGGCGTGTCGTCGTCAGAGAGTGGCAGTGCTACTAAAGCACTACTGGACCTCTATCTCGCAACGGGAGAATCAAAATATCTCGACGCCGCAGAAAAAGCCGTCGCTTGGCTGCGTGCCAGCAAAGTCGGCAAAAACCGCTGGTCGCGCCTTTACGAACTTGGAACCAACAAACCGATCTATGGCGATGATCGGGGCAAGATCTTTTACAGCAAGGCAGAGTTGCATCCCAAGTTCGCTACAGGCTACGTCTGGGAAAGCAAGTTCCGCATCCCTGAGGTATTTGACCTTTTTGACAAGATTAAATCCAAGGGTCGTGAGGCCGTCCTGGCGGAGGCCAATGCAGCCGACGAAACATCAGCAGACGTCCCCGGCATCATCGCCGCGCTGAATGAATCTGGCTACTGGATCACCCCCAGCCGCTGGAGAAAAGGAGCAGCCCCTGAACCATCTATATCGACGAAGACCTTCATCACGAACATGGAGATCTTAGCAGCTGCGCTCAAGTAGTGTGCAATGAACACGCGACGGAAGCCCGCATCGCGGCTATGTACGATCGTCATGAAAACCACTTCAGAACTAAACGACCAATTCGGAATCCACGGTGTTGTGGATTTCATTGATCTGAGCCATGCCTATCCTGCGATACAAATTCAGAATACACACGCCAAAGCTTTGATTGCGTTGCATGGCGGTCATGTGATGGAGTATCAACCGCACGGGCACGATCCCGTCCTATGGATGAGCAAATCCACTCTCCTTGAAGAAGGGAAGCCGATTCGTGGAGGAATCCCGGTTTGCTGGCCATGGTTTGCCAATCACGCTACGGACTCCAGTTTGCCTCCTCACGGCTTCGTTCGCACGAAATTTTGGAGTCTCGATGCTGTCTCCCAAAGTGCCACCGGCACAACGATCGTGAAGCTCTCCACGACGCATGACGAACCTAGCTTCGAAGTCTGGCCGCACCAATTTCGATTAGAGCTTACGGTGGAGGTTGGTGCCTCTTTGTCTGTCGGCATGAGAATCGAGAACGCAGACTCCACTCCCTGGGAATGTGCCGCAGCACTCCACACCTACCTCACTGTCGGCGAGATTTCGAAGATTCAGGTTCAGGGGCTGGACGGTGTCTCTTACACCGATAAATTGAAAAACCTCGCCGTCCTCAAGCAAAGCGGGCCGATCCGTTTTGATGCTGAGTGTGATCGTATCTATCAACCAACAACGAGCGATGTCACCGTCTGCGACGCGGCATTGGATCGGGAGATCTGTGTCAGCAAGACAGGAAGTCAATCAACTGTGGTGTGGAATCCATGGATCGCCAAGGCAAAGGCACTGAGCGATTTCGATGACGAGGGCTACCTGACGATGGTCTGCATCGAGACCGCCTGCGCACTTACGGATGTGATCCACGTGGAGCCAAACAGCGCCCATGAGATGACCACGACGGTGTCTGTGCGAAGAGGCACTGCCAGCAAGTAATCCGCCCTGCTCAGGGAAGGCCTGGCACCAGCTTCGGATCATACTTCGCACCTTTCGAAACCTGGATCAGCGTCATTCGGACCTTCGTGGGGAAGAACTTCTCTGGATCGGGGCGCTTGTGGGCGTGGAGGTTGTGATCGTCCTTCAGGACCAGGTGCATCTCTTTGATGCCTTGGCTCCAGATGATGTCATCGTTTTGCCAAAAGCTGGTCATACTGATGTCCTTCTCCACCAGTCCCTTCTCCGTGTAAGGCCCCGTGCCGATACATCCGTAGCCGTGGTTCTGGCCTTTGTTCGGAATATAGCAAACGCTCCAACTGGTCGGCTGCCCACCCGCTGGCTTTTCGAGGATTTCCAACCGCAGATGGACGGTGCCATTGCGATAATCCACCGGTGCCGTCCAGTCCTTGGGACGTTGCGCATTCATCATCTCCCCTCTCACGTAGTAGTGAGACTGGTTTGGCTTCGCATTCAACGCATCTTGCTGAGTGAATGGGAAAGTAACATCAAAAAGTACAAACTGATCAGCGCGACAGAGCGAGGCACTGACGAAGAGGAGAACAATGGAGAGCAACGAAGTGCGACGGGAGATCATGATAGTGGAGGCAACGGATTCACGGTCCCTGACAATGACGCATTCGTCAATGTCAGAGGTTGAAGTCGCGACTACAGCGTTACCCGCGCGAACGCTAGGCGATGAGATCCGTCAGCAAATTCCCGCCATTCACAATGTCGATGGGGCGCACCCCTGAGACGACGATGCGTTTTTGGGAGTTGATTCCTAGCAACCGATACATGGTGCGGGCGAGATCTTCTGGCCGAACGGCGTCTGAATCGGGCTCTGCTCCGAGGGCATCTGACTTCCCATACACAAAACCGCGCTTCACACCGCCGCCAGCCATCGATACCGAGAAGACACGCGGATAGTGATCGCGCCCGTTGGTGGAATTGATTTTTGGAGTGCGCCCAAATTCAGAGCTTACCAGCACCAAGGTGGTGTCCAGCAGGCCGCGCTCATCTAGGTCGCGAATGAGTCGAGCATACGCCATGTCAAACTGGGTCGCCTGACTTTCGAAGGCGCTCTTGATATTCGAGTGGTGATCCCAACTGCCGTAGCTCACTGAAACCATGCGGGTGCCGGCTTCTACCAGACGACGTGCCAGCAAGAAACGCTGACCGGCAGTATTGCGACCGTATTCATCGCGGAGCTTTGCTGGCTCAGCCTCAAGGTTAAAGGCTTCACGCGCTTTATCGGAACTGATGAGGCTATAAGCAGCATTGTAAAAGCTGTCCATCGCAGCGAGTCCGTCAGACT
>CAZCAL010000485.1:0-1882 GCA_964496625.1 uncultured Verrucomicrobiaceae bacterium
GAGCACGACGGCTGGTTGACGGACATCAGCACCGTCACCCGCTTTGACGACCTTCCAGCGAAGGCCAAGGCCTACCTCGCACGTCTCGCCGAACTCGCTGGTGCCCCAGTTAGCCTCCTCGGTGTCGGTCCTGCTCGCGAGCAGACCCTCATTTGCTCCTAATTTCCAGCCAAAATCCCCCCCAAAAAAAGCATCCCCATGCGCGCCCTTGTTCTGACAGCCCCGTGCGAGTTCAACTACGACCTCGACTTTCCTGAGCCCCAAGCCGGGCCTGGAGAAGTCCTCGTCGATGTCAAAGCCTGCGGCATCTGCGGCAGCGATATCCACGGCATGGATGGCCGCAGCGGTCGTCGACAAATGCCCATCGTCATGGGACACGAAGCCGCTGGAGAAATCATCGCCATCGGCGATGGGGTCACCGACTGGAAACTTGGCGACCGCGTCACCTTTGATTCTACCGAATATTGCGGCGAATGCCCCGAATGTGAGAGCGGCTACGTCAACCTATGCTCAAATCGCAAAGTGCTCGGAGTTTCCCCAGGCAACTATCGCCGCCACGGCTGTTTTGCAGAGCGGATCGCCCTGCCGACGCGCATTCTTTACCCTATCCCAGCGGACCTCAGCTATGAAAAAGCAGCCTTCGCAGAGCCGGTCTCCATCGCCCTCCACGCCGTCAATTTAGCAGATGGCATCGAGGTGGGTGAAGCCTTCGCAGACGAAGAAGCCTGCACCAAAACTGCCTGCACCAGTTGCAATCAACCTGGCGAACACAGCCACGCAGAAGACGCAGTCGAACCAGGGGATGGCGGCACAGCCGTCGTGGTTGGCGCGGGGCTCATCGGCCTCCTTGTGGTCCAATCCCTCAAAGCACGTGGCTGGGATCGCGTCATTGCTGTCGATCTCGATGACGGTCGCCTCAAGCTAGCGCTCGAACTCGGGGCCAGCGATGCCTTCAATGCCAAACAAGAAAACCTTTCCGCCCACATCCGTGAAATCTGCGGCGGCGATGGTGCAGACGCTGCCTTTGAGGTCGTCGGTGCCGCAGCCCCGCTGGATCTCGCCATCCGCAGCGTCCGCAAAGGCGGTCAGGTCATCCTCGTTGGCAATCTTCAGCCCAGCGTCCCTTTCCCTCTCCAAGAAGTCGTCACCCGCCAGATCACCTTGCGTGGTTCCTGCTCATGCGCAGGCGAATACCCGGAGGCAATCGCCCGCATCCAAGACGGCAGCATCCGCGTGGAGCCCCTGCTCAGCGCAGTCGCACCGCTGGAAGACGGTGCAGGATGGTTCAAGCGTCTCTACGACAACAAGGAAGGACTCATGAAGGTCGTCCTTGTGCCCTGAGCCACCGCTTAGGTCAAACGGAACACAACCTTTACCAGCACATTCGCCTGAATCGATTCCCCGTCTCTGACAGCCGGGGAAAAACGCCACTTTTTGACGGCTCGCAACGCCGCCTCATCCAGATCATCACGACCTGCGGAACGCGAAACCTCGCAGCCAAGGACCGCGCCCGTAGCGCTTAAGGAAACTAGCAACGTCGCGGTCCCCTCAGCTCTGGCACGTCGTGCATTCGCCGGATAGGCTGGCGGCGGTGCAGACACCAATGCCGCTGGCTTGCCAGCAAGCATGGCCCTACCCGCTGAAGAGCCCCCTCCAGCCCCAGCCGCACGACCCGATTTACTGGGCTTAGAAGCCCTCTCCGCCTTTGCGGCAGACGCCTTTGCTTGCATTGCAGCGCTCGCTTCACTTGCCAATTCTTGAGGCAGTTCCATCTCGCCCGGCACATCCAAAATCTCTGGCAGCATGATCGCCGCCTCGTGTTCAACGGCCAAGCGGCGAGGCAATGCCAGCATCGCAGTCGGAAGCATCGACGCTGGCGTCA
>CAZCAL010000485.1:1892-3451 GCA_964496625.1 uncultured Verrucomicrobiaceae bacterium
GCCTCGTGCGATCAGCCACCTTCTGCGGCGGCAGCACGGAGCGCATCTGGACGGGCACCTCGTCAAAACCTGCTTCCTTCGACGCTTCCACAGCCAACCCCTCATCTCCGGAGCCACCCCAGGTCAACCACGCCGCAGCGGACAACACCACGACGTGCACCCCAAGAGAAACCGCAAGGCCAGCCCAACTTGAACGAGGCCTCACCACTCCGCCATGACCCGCAGCTCTCTCCATCCTACCCGCGCACGGTTTTAGCTCGCCGTCACGAATGAATCGCGGCGGGCGAGGCGAGTCTGGATTTGGAGAACTACGTGTCATGGGGAGCACCAACCAACCTCGTTATCGGCGGCCAGACACTGGCGCATGAGCACCCTTGAGAGATGCAGTCTTGCCAAAATCGACTCCAAACACCAGCCAACCCTCAAAATCAGGACTGTGCTTGGTCGCACCAAATAAACCCACCAAATCCAAGTGAGTATTCGCAGTTGGCCGCCACTGCATCGACGGCCCAATGATGAACTTTTGCTCAGGATCATTGCGAGAGCCGTCCGCAGTCTCCCGCTTCCAGGCCATTTCGAGCCCCAGTGAGAGCTTGTCATCAATGATGGACTTGCTGATTGCCTGAGTGATTGCGATTTCTTCTGCCTTTTCACCACTCAATTCGCGTTCATACACAAAGTTCATCGCCCAATGCCAGCCATCGCCTAGCTCTTCACCAAACAGAATTTTTGGCTCAATGATGTCTCCCCCTTGCGAAGGATCGACGATCTTGTATTCCAGGTAAAAGGCTGGATTCAAAGGAATCACACCCCAATCAGCCGGTGCCCAGCGCACCTCTCCAGCCACGTCAAGGTGGTCTGCTTTATCGTTCTCCAAGATCCAGTCATAATAAAAATCCAACTGAAAGCGACCTGGCAGACCGATCTCCAGCTCCTCTTGGAAGCGATGTTTCCACTCGCCATCGTTATAGCGCCCACGCCACCATTGCTCCAGACTTACCTCCCATGGATTGCGCTGGATGTGGACCCGGCTCGTCGCGAAACGACGATGTTGCACCCACTCAGGTTGCTGATAGGCACCCGTGCGGGCTTCCTCGGTCAGCCCCTCACGCGGGGCGGTGACATTGACTGTCCCAACCACTGCCGCATTTCCTGCATCGGACTGAGCCAGCACCGTAGAGAAGCCCAAACCAGTAGAAACCATGGCCGCCGCCAACCAACAACAATTTTGTGTAAAACGAAATTTTGAATTCATGCAGTCCCAGCCTGCACGACCTAGCCGCCCACCTCAAGTCTGCACCAGGGTCAAAAAACGTCCATCTCCGCAATTCTTCCCCAAGAGAACCCGCATTTACTCACAACAGACTGCTATCATCCTCGCGTTCCAGCTTACCGATCTTCTTTTTGATTGTCTCCAGCTGCACCGTCATCTCATGCATCGCCTTCAGCGAGTCCTTGAAAGTCTCCTCATGGCCGATGTGCGGCAAGGCGGGGTGAATTTTCATGAACTGAAGCGCAATGTTTTTGCAGGCTTCACGAATTTGCGAAATGGCAGCGGC
>CAZCAL010000486.1:0-3444 GCA_964496625.1 uncultured Verrucomicrobiaceae bacterium
AAATGCCGCAGTTCGTGAGGAGCGGCAGGATGGACAGGAGCAATGTCAGACGAAGTGGCATTGGCCCTATGATGCGACACCGCTGCTTCTTTTGCGAGTGTGAAAAATGGTTTTTTCTCGCTGAATGTGTAACGTGGGGGATGCTCATCGCGGAGATTTTTTATTCGATTCAAGGGGAGGGGACGCTCGTCGGTGTGCCGTCCGTCTTCATCCGCGCCTCTGGTTGCAATCTACGCTGTCGGTGGTGCGACACGCCGTATGCGTCGTGGGACCCCAAAGGCGATGAACTGGGCGTCGATGCGATCGTGGCTGAGGTTGCACGCTATCCAGTCGCCGATCATGTCGTGGTCACTGGAGGAGAGCCCATGATCGCTCGCGAAATGCCCCTGTTATTGGCCGCACTCAAAGCAGCAGGGAAGCACATCACGATCGAGACGGCTGGCACCATCGCTCCAGGCACGGTGCCATGTGACCTCGCTTCCCTGAGTCCTAAGTTGGCAAATTCCACTCCTGTCGCAGAAGCAGTCGGCTCCGCTTGGGTGGCGCGCCATGATTCGACTCGGCTACAGCCAGAGGTCCTGCGGGCGTGGTGCCAGCGGGGTGATTACCAGCTCACATTCGTCATTTCATCGCCCGAGGATGTGGTGGCAGCGGTGGAAGTGGTGGCGTCGATTGGCATCCCAATACCACCAGAGCGGGTGCTAGTGATGGCGGAGGGGATCAGCGTCGATGCCCTCCGTTCACGCCAGGACTTGCTGGTCCAGACCTGCAAGGAGCGCGGCTGGCGTTACAGTCCGCGATTGCACATCGACCTGTTTGGGAATCGACGTGGCACCTGAGCGTCGAAAATTGGTTGTCCAACTTCTGTGGTGGATCGCCTTCTTCCATAGAGAAATTTTATTTGTCCATGTCTGACGCCCCAGATCCAACGACGGCCTTTCTTGAGCTGCTCACTGCCAATGAGCGGAAGTTGGCTCTCTACGTTCATGGTCTGGTGCCGCGAGACGCAGAGGCAGAGGACATTTTGCAACAGACAAAGCTGATTATGTGGAAGCACTTCGGTGACTTTCAAGCAGGCACCAACTTCATCGCCTGGGGGCGAAAAATCGCCTTTCATCAGATCCTTTCACATCGGCGGCAGCAAAAGCGTGCCCACCTACAACTCGGCGACGAGGCCCTGGAAGCCCTTGGTAATGCGGTCTCCGTGCTGGCGGATGAAGGTTCGCCCCGCCATGAAGCGCTACGCTCCTGTCTGGCGAAGTTGCCCGTTGAACATCGTCAATTGGTCACACTGCGTTACTACGACGACATGGAGATCGACCAGATCGCTGAACGCGTAAAACGCACTGAGGCAGCGGTGTATCGTGCGCTCAGCAGGGTGCGGGTGACGTTGATGGAGTGTGTGCAAAAACAGATGGAGGCCATGTCATGAAGCAGACTGATCAATGGGAGTTGCTGGAACTCTGGGAGCGTGCTCGGGATGGCAGACTGACAGAGGAAGAGCAGCTTGCACTCGAACAGCGTATTTTGAACGATGAAGAGGCTCGCACTCTGTTGGCTGAGGCCGCTCTGATGGAAGCGGAACTTCGCCATGCGGGCGATGATGCGTTGCCAGAGTCAGTCGCGACCTCTCGTCGGGCGCTAACCTGGCGCTGGCAGCACGGGATTGCCGCAGCGGCAGCCGCGTTGGTGGCGGCTGGCTTGGTGTGGCTTACAGCCAAAGAACCAGCGTCCGTGGCCACCCTGGTGAAGGCGCATCTTTGCAAATGGGGCAACAGCGCGCTGCCGACTGTGGAAGGCTCCGCCTTGCGCCCAGGGACACTGGAATTGGTCGAGGGCATGGCGACGCTGAAGTTCAAGAGCGGAGCCGAGGTGGTGCTTGAGGCACCGGTAAGCCTTGAGGTCGTCTCCGCCATGGAATGCCGTGTGACGAGCGGCACCGTCGTCGCGGATGTGCCGCATACGGCGAAGGGGTTTACCATCCAAACACCGGACACCAAAGTGGTGGACTTTGGCACACGCTTTGGGGTCAGTGCCAGTGATGATGGCAAATGCTTGGTGCATGTCATCGAAGGTGATGTGGAGGTCAGTCGGCCAAAAGATGGCGAGACGAAGCATCTTAAAACCGGCGAACGCGCAGATTACGGGGGATGGATCAAGAGTCGTGTTACTCCAGAACTGCCGGATCAAGATCAATCAGAACCAGATCGATGGCTGCCTGGGCCCATTGCACAGGATCGCAACGGTTGGCAGATCATCACCACCGCATTTGGAAATGGAAGGGACACTTGCATCCAGTCCAATCCTGGGATGGCGATCACTGGCAAGGAGCCTTTCTTCCGCGTAAAACACACTTCTTTAGATACCAAGCTGGAGCGTAAGGGTTATGTGGCATTTGATCTTTCGCGTGCAGGCGGAAGAGCGATCGAAGAGGCAGAGTTTGTACTTCATCTCGAGCCTAGCGATCTTGGATTTGGATCATTGGTTCCAGATGCCGTCTTCTCCGTGTACGGCTTGACGGATGAAGCACAGGATGTTTGGGCAGAGAATGGCATCTCTTGGAATGACGCCCCCGCCCATGATCAAGCTGCCGATCACCACGCAACACCTGTTGCTGGGAAGGTTTTGCAATTGGGCACATTCACAGTGCCTCAGGGAAGCTCTCATGGATCATTCACGATTGCAGGATCAGCTCTCACCGATTGGCTGAATCATGATACCAATGGCGTTGTCACCTTGATCATCCGCCGCATTACCGATGAGACCGCACGAAATGGCCTTGTGCATGCCTTCGCAACCAAGGAAAATCCGCGCACCGCAGCCCCGATGTTACGGATCAAGTTCAAGTGAGCGCGATGGTCTGAATAAATACGAAATTATTTCGACTGCGGGACGGAGAGTGGGGTTGGGTAGACGGACTTTGAAAGGGGCTCACGATGACGGCCTATTTTTGAACAAAGCTAAGGGTGTGTCTGGTTTGCATAAATGAAGGAATGCCCTAGCTCTGGAAGCATTGTAAAATATAGGTTTGGTGGCTTTTGGGCGATTTGATCCTGTTTGGGAGCTCGCCTCGATTGAGGTCTAGCTTTAGCTTAGAAAGTCTATGCCTTGGACTAAGCTAGGTTGTTCTGACAATAGCGGAAGGCTTCTGGGTTATGCCAATATCGTCGCTGACCCGCCGAAGGTAGTTCAATGAACCGTCTGCGATGGGTTGATGACCAACCGCCAATGCTGACATCGCGACAACCTCAATCTACGCACGCCTTATCAAACAGGTGCGAATGCCTTCCTGCGAATGCGGGCAAGGTATGTGGGCTCGGGGCTGCGGTGCTGACCGTCTGGTGGTGCCATGCCATGTCCCTATCTCCCTCAAAGTCGCCAATTCGCTAAAATATATGGAATCCATCCTGTCCACTTCGCCGAAATTGAGAGTCTCTCGCGCCC
>CAZCAL010000487.1:0-2317 GCA_964496625.1 uncultured Verrucomicrobiaceae bacterium
AATCTCATGAATCGACTCATCGGGAGGGCTGCAAGTCGGCTGACTTCAATTTCTCAATCAGGTATTCCTGAGCAGAGGCAAACTTCACATCGGCTGCGCCCGGATACACCAAGTCGCACGGCACACCGAACTCCGCGCAGTGTTCTTTGAGCTTCACACCAAAGTTCGAGGTGTGCGTCGGATCTTTCTGATCCTGGCCTAGCGCTGGCGGCGCTGAATAGAAAAGATAGATGGGAGGATCGTCTTTGGTGACGAGTGCATACGGTGAATACTCCGCAATCAAATGCAGGATCTTCTCACGACCCGCCAGGAACTCCGAGAAACTTCCAATGCCGAAAGCGTGCCCACCATATTTGCTGTTCGGCGTCCATTCCTTCATCTGCTGCGGGTCAAGAGTGGTCTGCGCACCCAAGACGGCAGCGCACTGCAATCGTGAGGACTCACGGGCGACGGGATCGCTACTTTTCGGATCCGCAAGGTCATCGTGGAACGCCAGCCACAAACTCGAACAAGCACCCGCTGAACCTCCAGTGGCACCAATGCGATTTTTGTCGATGTTCCACTCCCCTGCCTTGCTGCGAACAAATTGCAAAGCCCGCGCCGCGTCATGTAGCGGTGCTTTCACTGGTGGAAAGACGCCCGCTTCCTCAGCTTGCTTCACATAGCGATAGTTGATGGCAACCACGGAAATGCCATTCCCGAGAAGATCTTCAACCTTCACAAATCGATTTACCCGTTCCTTTTCCCCTCCCTGCCAGCCGCCTCCGTGAATCACGAAGACAAGCGGTGTCGGAGCCTTGGACTCCGCCTTCCAAAAGTCCAAGACATGGCGTTCGTGAGAACCGTACGACACATTTGCCAGCGTCGGCTGCACCCCAGCAGGATTTGGTGCTGGAGCCTTGGCGGATTGGGCGGATACCGGAAGCGCGCAACCGGCGATTCCCGAGAGCAAACAAAGAGCTAGTAGGTTGGATCTCATCAAAGGACGTGTATTTATTTTTCGACTCCTGGACCAGCGGAGACAAACTTTGCCAAATCGCGCATGGCAATGACGCGACAACCAGATTCTTTTAAGTGGGCCAGATAGCTCTCGAACTTCGCAGGATCAGTGTTTACCCAAGGATGCTTGATGTCAGGCACACCGTGAAAGGTCATCACCGCGATCTTGCCATCATGCGCCCCCGCGACCGCTGCTTTGAATTGATCCAGCGTGCTGTCCGGCTTCGAATCAAACGCCTGCGGCAGCGTCAGCGGATCATCCTTTGCTGGATCAAACGCTGCGGCACCACCCGCCCGGGCAAACTTGTAGCCGCGTGCTCGCAGCAATTTTACAGCGACCTCGCTGGTTTGATATCCTGGATAGCAAAAGCTGGTCGGGCGAGCGATCCCATACTTTACGCACTGTTGCTCAATGTATTCCACATCAGCTTCCAGCTCTTCGGGCTTCTGGCGGCCGACACCGGTGTGACGGCGAGTATGATTGCCGATCTCAAACCCTGCCGCATCCAGGGCCTTGATCTGCTCCCAGGTCATGTAGTGCTTTTTATCGGTCGCAAACTCAAAGCCCTCGGTGATAAAAAACGTCGCTCCGAATCCATACCTCTTCAGCAGCGGTGCCACATATTCCGCCTGACTGGCCACAGAATCATCGAAGGTCAGGACAACCAGACGATCTGGAACAGGCTCCGCCGTGGCGGCAAAAATCACCACCGCCAAAAGCATGGCAAAGGGGATCAGAGCCGCAAGTTTTCGTGAACGATGCAGGGAAGAAACAGGCAACATGGTCGCCAAAAGAAACGTTGCGGAATAGCACCTTATCGCAGCAGATTGCCCGCACTGGCTCGCAAGGAAGCTAGACTAAAGCGTCCCAGGCCGTACCCTGGATACCCGAACAGCAAGCCAGACGTTTCGCCTAATCCAGTCGGGCGACTACCGCAGCCCTTCCCAGCCAGCCCTTCCTCCCACGTTTCATTCAAGAGGACCTTTTCGACCCAATTTCAGGCCCTATTCGCTTTGCCTGCCATCGTTCACTTCAGCGCCGCTGCAATGGCGGCACCCACCTGCTGCCCGAGGAAGTCATAGCCTGCTGAATTGAAGTGCACATCGTTGGGATTCTGCATCTCTGCTAGGTGGGGCGTAATGGCCTTGAATAAGTCATCCACCGCCAGCCCATGCTTCGCCGCGATTGCAGCCGCCGCCGTATTGCGTTCCACGATCGACGCCGCTGTTTGTTTGCCGTCGGCTGTGTCTGGGATGGGTGTTGTGGAGGTCCAGATCAGCTTGGCACCGGTCTTTTCCATCCGCTCGATCAATTGCT
>CAZCAL010000487.1:2327-3436 GCA_964496625.1 uncultured Verrucomicrobiaceae bacterium
GTTGAAATGGATCACGTCCCATTTTCCATCGCCTAGCCAAACCTCGATGTTTTTGATCCCACTCGCTGTCGGGCCGCAGTTTGCCGGTGCACGATGCACATTGGCTTTGCCGGCCAGGACTTTGCGCGTCGCCTGCGTATAGCCACGCGACACCGAATCACCAATCAATAGCACACGTGGGAGCTTTGGATCGTCCGGCACAAAATCCCACGCATTGGACTTCCCTGCGATTTTCTCACGTTTGTGGATCGGCAGATAAAAACCACCCAATTGATCCTGTAGCACCTTTTCCCACGCTTGCTGATCCGGCGGCAACGTGGCGACCCAGGCCTGATACTTGGCATCGATTTCCGCCTCAGCCTTAGCCTTCTGCGCAGCGGCTTCTGCGGCATTGGTCGGCTCGCCCTTCGGCGCTTCGGCCCAGACGGGTGCCAACGGAGCTAAACAACAGGCGAGGAAGAGGAAGTAGGATTTCATGGAAAGGTAAGTTGGGTGGGATCAGAGAACGATCAGAGAATTTAAACGCCAGCGGACGCCCGTTTTCACTCTCCAAAGAGGGAATCAACGCTGTGGTTCCATTGTCAAATTAAGTGCATCGGACTCGCGTTGGTTGATCGGTAGCGGCCACTGGGACGGCGGTGCTTGCTTGTTTCACGTTGGCCAATGCTGAGCCGCTATCGCGTTGGCGGAGCTGTTTGGCGCGACCATGCTTTCATGTACCATGCGCCAGCAGGGCTGGCTGGGAAAAGCGGCAGTAGGGCTGCACGCAGTCCAAGGTGCTGACGCACGAGATTCTTTGTGGAACGATCGGGCTTCCGAATCATGCGTGATCAGGTCAGGCATTCTCCGTTCAACCCGGGGTGTTTGGGTTTGCCTCATCGGCCCAGTGCACAAACTCCCGCAGCACCGATGTCGCGTAGCATCCGCGTGGCAGCTCAAAGCTCACTTGCAGATCTCCACCCGCCAACACCTCCATCGCTGATCGAAGCGGACGCAACCGCATCACCCGACGCTCCTGCCGCAGGCCGGCTGCATCCAGACCCGCTGTCAGTTCCGAAAAAGTTTCCAGCACCTCGATCTCTAGATCTCTGACCTCGACCGCTGTATGG
>CAZCAL010000488.1:0-3427 GCA_964496625.1 uncultured Verrucomicrobiaceae bacterium
AGTAAGTGGCTAGGTTTTAGTTCGGAGTGCCCGTTGCGCGTCGCGATCGATTGCGATGCATTAAAGGCCTCCTGGAGTTTGACGGTAAATTTTTCGGGGGACATGGCTGGCTAATTGGTTGGGTTGGATTGTATTTATCCCAACACAATGCTAGAGATGTGCCAAGGGCAATCAGTGAGCCAAATCTACGATTCTATGGGGAACAAAGCCCAAACCTTGATCGCATGAGGCTTCCGACGTGAGCCAGCGCGACACACAAACGACAAGATCGCACACCCACAACTGAGACACATCGTCACCTAGCAAAATCCAAATTCCTCTGACTAATCAGCCGATCCAAAGCGTAACTTTACCTGTCCTATGAGTAAAAAGCCCTCCCACCACGGCGATCTCGAAAAGTTCATGCGCGGCCTAAAGCGCCGCAACCCGGGCCAGCCTGAGTTTCTCCAGGCAGTTCATGAGCTGATGCACGACATCTTCCCCTTCACGCATGAGCACCCCAGCTACGCGGCCGATGCCATCCTGGAGCGACTGACGGAGCCTGACCGTGTCATCATCTTCCGCGTCACCTGGGAAGACGACAGAGGAAAGGCGCACGCAGATCGCGGCTGGCGGGTGCAGTTTAATAACTCGATCGGCCCTTACAAAGGTGGTTTGAGGTTTCACCCCAGTGTGAATCAAGGCATCCTCAAGTTTCTCGGTTTTGAACAGACCTTTAAAAATAGCCTGACTGGTTTGCCTATGGGTGGAGCAAAGGGCGGGGCAAACTTTGATCCGAAGGGCAAATCAGATCGTGAGATCATGCGGTTTTGCCAAGCATTCATGAGCCAATTGGCTCACTACATTGGCGAAGATACCGACGTGCCTGCAGGTGATATCGGCGTGGGATCTCGCGAGGTCAGTTACATGTTTGGGCAGTGGAAGCGTTTGGAGAATCGCTTTGCGGGCGTGATGACCGGCAAGAACTTGGCCTTTGGCGGCTCGCTTGTGCGCAAGGAGGCCACAGGCTATGGTGCGGTTTACTTCGCCGAAGAGATGTTCTCCCAAATTGGCGATGACATCGAAGGCAAGACTTGCATCGTTTCAGGCTCCGGAAATGTGGCGCTGTATTGTATTGAAAAACTGCTCCATAACCAAGCCAAAGTGGTCAGTGCCAGCGACTCCAGCGGGACGATTTACGATCCAGAAGGGATCACTTGGGAAAAGTTCGAATGGCTCCAAGACCTGAAGGAAAATCGCCGTGGGCGCATTCGCGAATATGCTGAAAAGTTCGGCTGTCAGTTCATGGCAGACACCACACCATGGTCCATCCCATGCGATATCGCATTCCCCTGCGCAACGCAAAATGAACTCCGTGGTGAAGACGCCGCGACAATGGTTAAAAATGGCGTCAAGGCTGTCATCGAAGGTGCCAACATGCCGTGTGATCCCGATGCTGTTGCCTGCTTCCAGCAGAACCACGTCCTTTATGCGCCAGGCAAAGCATCGAACGCCGGCGGTGTCTCCGTCTCTGGTCTGGAACAGAGCCAGAACTCCCTGCGCCTTTCATGGACCCGCGAGGAGGTGGACACTCGTCTCCGCGGCATCATGCATGACATCCACAAGAAATGTCTCGCCCACGGCACTGATCCAGACGGCAGCATCAACTATGTAAGAGGTGCTAATATCGGCGGCTTCATTCGCGTTGCAGACGCGATGCTCGCACAGGGATTGGTTTGATCCGCGAAAGTTTCACGGACTTTTCACGAGAGCTTCATCAAGTCCTCACCGACCGACCGCATGATGCAGCAGGATCAACTTCCTGCCATCATGAAACGCCACCCAATTCTCAGCCAATACCTCACCCCGTTCATCCTCACCGTCATCGCCCTTCCTGCCGCTATTGCGAGCCAGGGCAACCCGGCGTCTTACGAAGACAAGATCGAAGCCCCAGGCTTTGAGCTCATCGGTGGCGGAAGTATTGCCAACCTGCCCCTCAAGTCCACGCATGTCGATGTTGCCATCGCGGGCATCATTGCCGAGGTCCACGTCACACAGGTGTACGCAAACACGGGGGGCACGCCCATCGAAGCCCTGTACGTTTTTCCCGGCTCGACCCATTCCGCCGTGCACGGACTGGAGTTCCGCACCGAGGGCCGCACAATCAAAGCACAAATCCAGGAAAGAGCTGCGGCCAAAGCTGGTTATGAACGTGCCAAGTCTGCCGGACAACGCGCGACACTCTTGGAGCAGCATCGCCCAAACGTGTTCCAGATGAGCGTCGCCAACATTGCACCCGGTGCAGAGATCGAGGTGATGCTGTCTTACACCGAGGAGCTTCAACCAAACGATCGCATCTACGAATTCGTGTTCCCCGGTCCCGTCGGTCCACGGTATAATCGCAGTAATGACCACGAACCAGTGAACCACTGGACAACCAATCCACACCTCGCTGCAGGCACCGTTAATCCAGCCGCCCTTGACCTCAATCTCAGCCTCAACGCGGGGATGCCCTTGGCAAAAATTGAGTGCCCGACTCACGACACCAAGATCACATTTCCAGATGCCAATTCCGCCAATCTGAGCCTACGCCATTCAGCTGACAGCGATGACACGAACCGTGACATCATCGTGCGCTACCAATTAGCCGGACAAAAGGTCGCTACAGGCTTAACGCTGCATGAGGGCACCGACGAACATTTTTTCCTGCTCCAAGTGCAGCCTCCAGCGTCACCTGCGAACGAAACCATCGTTCCAAAGGACTTTGTCTTTGTCGTCGACGTATCGGGCTCTATGCATGGATTCCCCTTGGATACAGCCAAAATGCTGATGCGCGAACTCTTTGCTGAACTCAAAACAGATGATGTCTTCAACGTGCTGCTTTTTGCGGGTGCCAGCCAGACCTTTCAGCCGCAGTCGGTTCCAGCCACACCTCAAAACCTAGACCGTGCAGCAGCATGGCTGGAACACCAATCAGGTGGCGGCGGCACCGAGTTGCTCCCTGCCCTGCAGCGGGCACTTGCACTGCCTCGTGACACGACGCACTCGCGCTCGATGATTCTGATCACGGACGGTTTTGTGGATATCGAAACCGAGGTCTTTGATCTCATCTCGAAGCGGTTGAACGATGCCAACATCTTCGCCTTCGGCATCGGATCATCGGTCAATCGCCTCCTTATCGAGGGTATCGCCCATGTGGGTCGTGGAGAGCCCTTCATCGTCACCAATCCTTCTGAATGCAGTGCCATGACCGCCAAACTGAAGAAGCAATTGGCAAGTCCCGTGCTGTCGGGCATCAAAGTCGAGAGCGAAGGAATCGAACTCTATGACTTGCAACCCGCCATCCTTCCCGATGTGTTTGCGGATCGCCCTATCCACCTGATCGGCAAATACCGTGGCATAGCCCAAGGGCGCATCAGTCTGACGGGCAACGCAGGCCGTCAGCCAT
>CAZCAL010000489.1:0-3422 GCA_964496625.1 uncultured Verrucomicrobiaceae bacterium
GATCGCGAGCAATTGCAGTCCGTGCTAAAGCATTGGCAAAAGGCCGCGAGTGCGCATAGCGAGGGGCAGGTGGCCTTTCATGACGCGATGCGTTGGCTGTCTGGCTGGGGCAATGGTCTGGGCTCTGCGGACGGCCAAGATGGCGTGCTTGCGGAGTCCCTCCACCGTTGGTCGGAGGTGATCGCTGGCATGGGGCTGGAAAAGATCCTCCAGCAGATGCGTGACCCAGAGATGGCTCGGCCACCGGAGGCTCTCCACGCGACCCTGCGGCCTTATCAGCTCAAAGGTCTCGCGTGGCTGGATTTCATGTCGCAGCTAGGGTTCGGCGCATGTTTAGCGGATGACATGGGGCTCGGCAAAACGTTGCAAGTCATCGCCATGCTGGCGCTGCGCCGCGAACGCGCCGATTTTGCGAAGCAAAAACTGCCGCCGGTGCTGCTCGTTTTACCTGCATCTTTGGTGGGCAACTGGATGGCTGAGTTCCGTCGCTTCGCGCCGCACCTGCGGGTCCTCGCTGCTCATCCGTCGTGCATGGAGCGCGAGGCACTCCAGCAGCTTGCCCAGGATCCAGTGCATCATCTCGGAGATCATGAGATCATGCTCACGACCTATGGCTTTCTCCACCGTAACGCTGCTTGGCAATCGTTTCCCTGGGGCGTTGTCATCTTGGATGAAGCTCAGGCCATCAAGAATGCTGGGTCAGGCAATGCCAAGGCGGTGAAGGCTCTGTCTGCACCGTGTCGCATCGCGCTGACAGGGACGCCGGTGGAGAATCGACCCGGCGATCTGTGGAGCCTCTTTGATTTTCTCAATCCAGGTCTGCTTGGCGGGGCTCGCGTGTTTGCGGAGAAGGTCAAGGCCTGCGCTGCCCAGGCTGGGGGCTTTGGCGCGATTCGTAAGCTGACGAGTCCGTATATTCTGCGGCGTCTGAAGACTGACAAGAGCATCATCAATGACCTTCCTGAGAAGACGGAAATGAAGGCTTGGTGTGGGCTCACTAAACGACAGGCCACCCTGTATGCGAAGTTGGTCGAGGAGTTGTCAAAACTCCTCAAGGACCCGCTGATGGATGGTATCCAGCGTCGGGGTTTGGTGCTGGGCTTCTTGATAAAGTTTAAGCAGGTCTGCAATCATCCCTCGCATTGGAATGGCGATGGGGTTTGGCTGGGAGATGATAGTGGCAAGTTCCAGAGGCTCGCGGAGATCTGCACGACGATTCATGAGAAACGTGAACGCACTCTGATCTTTACCCAGTTCCAAGAGGTGTGTGATCCGCTCGCTCGATTCCTCAGTGGCGTGTTCGGCAGGGAGGGGCTGATCTTGCATGGTGGCACTCCCGTGAAAAAGCGGGCGGGATTGGTGGAGGAGTTTCAGCGCCCAGGCGGGCCACCGTTTTTTGTGATCTCTGTCAAAGCAGGCGGCACGGGGTTGAACCTCACTGCGGCCAGTCACGTCATCCACTTTGATCGTTGGTGGAATCCGGCGGTTGAGAATCAGGCTACGGACCGCGCCTTTCGCATTGGCCAGAAACGCAATGTGCTAGTTCATAAGTTCGTTTGCCAGGGCACCATCGAAGAACGCATTGATGCATTGATTGAAGAAAAGAAGGCACTAGCCACGGAATTGCTAGGGTCTGGCAGTGGTGGCGAATCTTTGCTGACGGAGATGAGCAATGAAGCGCTGCTGGATTTTGTGCGGCTAGATATTTCCGCCGCGGTGGGCTGATCCACGAACACGAATTTGACAGGTCCACAAGAAGCCGCCCTCTTCCATCAGTCTTCAGATCAAATTATGTGGTGGTCCTATTCAGATTCCAAAGAGCGCAAAGCCAAGGTCCAGCGTCAGATTCAGGCTATCGGGAAGAAGGGGGTGACCATGCAGCAACTCGTCGCACCCACTGGCAGGAAGCTCTGCACAACATTCTGGGGTCAGGCATGGTGTTATGGCCTGGAGCACCACGCGGACTATGAGTCTCGACTGCCTCGTGGTCGCAGTTACCTGCGCCAAGGGAATGTTTACAACTTGGAGATTCAGCAGGGAGAGATCTGTGCGACGGTGGCTGGATCGGAACTCTACACCACCAAGATCTCCATTAGTCCGCTGAAGTCGGATGCCTGGAAGGAGATCGTTCAAGCAAGTGCAGGGCAGGTCGGATCATGGATCGATTTGCTGGCGGGAAAACTCGGTGATGATTTGATGCGATTGGTCACTGATCCCGACAAGGGGCTCTTTCCAAAACCCCGCGAGATCCGCTTTAACTGCTCCTGTCCCGATTGGGCAGACCTCTGCAAGCATTCCGCGGCAGTGCTGTATGGGGTGGGGTTGCAGCTGGATCAGAAACCTGATTTGTTGTTTACCCTGCGTGGTGTCAACGCAGGTGATCTCATTGCCACCGCTAGCCAAGAAGCCGTCGCTGATCTGGCGAACGCTGGGGCAGGGGAGTTGTCTGGCGCGGATTTGTCTGCTCTCTTCGGAATCGAAATCGACAGTGGTGAAGATGCCGCCGCAGCCCTCGAGGCCGCCCTTGAGCCCGCACAGGTGAAGAAGAAAGCCGCCAAGAAGAAGGCCACGAAGAAGGCTGCAGCAAAGAAGGCAGCCAAGTCCAAATAAGGTCTGTGCGCCAAGGAGCAACCGGCGAGGCGGAGTCACCGCCAGTGCCGAGTGTCAGCGCGATATGCCAGTCTCCCACTAGTTCGCCCAGAAGAAGGACGACGAGGCGATCATAGAGGTGGGAGGAAATGGAATGACCTAGCCTTGGGGTGATGGCGCGGTTCCCTCCCTCGGAGAGGGATGGGAACGGTACTCCTCTCTCTCCGAGCGAGGATCGCGTCGCTACAGGATCCGCGCACTGCCTCACGATGTCGCTAGTCTTTGCTTTGCCCCTCCGGTAGACGACCAGTCCTGCCCTGTGGGGCGATGTGGAGGGCATGAGCGTGCGCTAAGCCAGCAGCACGCCGTGAGCAGGTGAGGCAAGCACTGCCTGGATGTGGCTGATCAGATCGGTGGCAGGCACATCCGTTTGGCTGCGGGAGATGAGGTTCTTGACGGAGACCTGCGGATACTCCGAGCCGAAGACGATGGCGAGTCTTGCTTTGCGATCTTCTGCGGCTTGGAATTGCTTGCCTACTTTCGTTGCGCCGAAGCTGCAATCGACTCGATGTCCGGCGTCCCGTAGGGTTTGCAGTGTCGCAAGTGCGTTGGCGCGCTGGCCTTCGTCCGCCACGACGATGTAGGCATCGATGGAGGACGCTGCCAGCAGTGCCTCGGTGAGTTTGAACTGAGCACCGGGTGTCTTTTTCAGGAGGAGACCGAGCACGACATCCCCCATCGCAAAACCTGCGGCAGGCATATCGACGCTGCCATCACTCATGAGGGGACAAAGTTTGTCTTTCCGACCGCCACCAGCGACGGCCCCATCAGCG
>CAZCAL010000490.1:0-3406 GCA_964496625.1 uncultured Verrucomicrobiaceae bacterium
GTCAATAACGCTGGCGTCACCAAGGATGGCCTTCTCTTGCGCATGAGCGAGGATGACTGGGATGCAGTGCTGGATACCAACCTAAAGGGAGCCTTCAACATGGTGAAGGCCGTTCAACGGTCCATCCTCAAGCAAAAAGGCGCGCGCATCATCAACATCAGTTCCGTGATCGGTCTCATCGGCAACGCTGGCCAAGCGAACTACGCCGCCAGTAAAGCCGGACTCATCGGATTCACCAAGTCTTTGGCCCGAGAATTCGCCGGACGCGGGGTCACCGCCAACGCCATTGCGCCAGGCTTCATCACCACAGACATGACACACGTTTTGAATGACCAACTCAAGGAAGAGATCCTCAAGAAGATCCCACTCGGCGATTTCGGTCATGCGGACGACATCGCTAACACCGCACTCTTTCTCGCCAGCGAAGACGGACGTTATGTGACGGGTCAAGTGATTGCCGTCGATGGTGGCATGGTCATGTAGGGCGCTCCGCAATCACTCGCCATGCATCCCCGTCTCTGCATCCACAGCATCACCACAAAGCCGTGGACCGTTGAAGATTGCCTCCGCCATTACCCGAAAGCAGGCGTCGGAGCCATCACGCTCTGGCGCTACAATCTTGAGGGGCGCGATCCCGCTACCGTGGGCAGGCAAGCTCGTGAAGCAGGGCTACCAGTGGTCAGTCTCTGTCGGGGCGGCTTTTTTCCGGCGACCAGCGCTGAAGGTCGTCAGAAGGGCATCGATGACAATTTGCTGGCCATCGAGCAAGCGCACGCCCTCGGCACTGACATGATCGTGCTAGTCTGTGGTGCGGTTCCTGGGCAGTCCCTCGTCGAATCACGCAAACAGATTGCAGACGGCATCGCGGCCGTCCTACCAGCGGCGACCGCAGCGGGTGTCCGCCTAGCCATCGAGCCACTTCACCCGATGTATGCCGATGATCGCAGCGCGGTGAACACGATGCGGCAAGCCCAGGAAATCTGTGATGCGCTCGGCTCGCCTCCAGGGCTCGGCATTGCTGCAGATGTCTATCACCTTTGGTGGGATCCAGAACTTGAAGATCAAATCCGCAGCAGCGCAGCCTTGGGGCGCTTGTTTGCCTTCCACATCTGTGACTGGAAGACGCCCACCAATGATTTCCTCAATGATCGCGGTCTCATGGGCGAAGGTTGCATTCCGATCCGCCAAATCTCTGACTGGGTGGATTCCACCGGATTCAGTGGTTTCCGCGAGGTCGAAATTTTCTCCAACACCTACTGGGCTCAAGATCAAGCCGACTATTTGCAGCGCATCCGCACGGCTTACGAAACCGTGTATGCGGATTGAGTCCCCCTCCCCTTCCTTTTTTCATGTCTGACCGCCTCTTCCTTCTCGATGGCATGGCGCTGCTTTACCGCGCCCACTTTGCCTTCATCCGTTCTCCGATCTTCACGAGTGACGGAGTCAACACCTCCGCTCTCTATGGCTTTGTAAACACGCTGTTGGACATCGCCAAAAACCATCAGCCCACCCATCTAGCCGTCGCATTAGACACCCACGCGCCGACGCCACGCCACGAGATATTTCCCGCCTACAAGGCCCAGCGCGAAGAGATGCCAGAGGATATCTCCAAGGCCATCCCACAGCTGAAACGCGTCCTCCAGGCAATGCGTATCCCCCTGCTGGAGCGCGATGGATATGAGGCCGATGACATCATTGGCATCTTGGCCGGACGTGCGGATCGCGTAGGCCTGGAGACGTTCATGGTCACACCGGACAAAGACTTTGGCCAACTCGTCACTGAGCATGTCAAAATCTTCAAGCCTGGTCGGCAAGGGGCAGACGTGGAGATCCTTGGCGTGGAGGAAATCAAGCAACGCTGGGGCATTGAGCATCCCTCCCAAGTCATCGACATCCTTGCATTGATGGGTGACGCAGTGGATAACATCCCCGGCATCAAAGGCATCGGCGAAAAGACCGCCACGACCCTGATTCAAAAATACGGCAGTGTGGAAAACCTGCTGGCCAACAGCGCGGAGCTTAAAGGCAAGCAGAAGGAGAATGTCGAGACGCATGCAGACATGGCACGGCTCTCCAAGCAACTTGCCACGATCATGCACGATGCGCCGCTCGACGTCGACCTTGACGCACTGAAAGTGCAAACTCCAGACGATGAAGCCCTGAAACAATTCCTCATTGAATTTGAGTTTAATTCGCTGGGCAAGCGCCTCTATGGTGACGATTTCAAGGCGGGGCGTGGCCGCCAGCGTGAATTGGCCACTCCTGCTCCAGCAAAATCTGACACACCCGCTGAAGATTTATTTGGTGATCTTGGTCCCGCAGCGATGACCGGAAAACTGCATACCATTGCAGATACCAAGCACCACTACCACCTCGTGCAGACGGCAGAAGAACGCGCAAATCTCATCGCCCAAGTCAGTCGGCATCCGAGTTTTTGCTTCGATCTTGAAACCACCTCGCTCGACCCGCGCAGCACCCAGATTGTCGGCATCGCCTTCAGTTGGGAGAAGCATGAGGGTTGGTTCGCCTTGTTCCCGAGAGACAAGGAAGCCGCAGCGGGAGTGCTGGAAGAGTTTCGCGACCTGCTCACCCGGACGGACATCGAAAAGATCGGCCATAATTTGAAGTTCGATCTGTCCGTCCTGCTCGCCCATGGATTGGAGGCCAAAGGCCCCTTCTTCGACACGATGCTGGCCCATTCTCTCATTGATCCAGAGCAGCGGCACGGCATGGATTTCCTGTCGGAAACCTATTTGGGCTACACCCCCGTTCCAATCAGTGCCCTGATCAGCAATGAAGGCGATCTCTTTGGCAGCTCAAACATGGCCGATGTGGCCGCGCATGCCCCGGAGAAGATCAAAGATTACGCCGCCGAAGATGCCGACGTGACCTGGCAACTCTGCAAAGCTTTTCGTCATTTGCTACCCGAGCGTGGCCAGGATCGCGTCTTCCAAGAGATCGAATCTCCACTGCTGCCGGTGCTGACTCGCATGGAGAATTACGGCGTCATGATTGACGTCCAGGTGCTGCGCGAATACGGAGTCGAACTGGATCATCGCGCGGTGGACCTACAGAAACGTATCCACGAAGCTGCTGGCACAGCCTTCAATCTCAATTCGCCCAAGCAAATGGGAGAGATCCTCTTTGAGCGATTAAAGCTGCTGGAGAAGCCAAAGAAAACGGCAACCGGACAATACCAGACCAACGAGCAAGTCCTCCAATCGCTGGCTGGCACCCATCCGATCATTGAGGACATCCTCAACTACCGGGAGGTGACCAAGCTCAAGAGCACCTATGTCGATGCGCTGCCGCAGGCGGTGTCTTCCGTCACAGGTCGGGTCCACACCAGCCTCCACCAGTTGATGACCGCGACAGGTCGTATCGCCTCCAGCAATCCCAACCTGCA
>CAZCAL010000491.1:0-3400 GCA_964496625.1 uncultured Verrucomicrobiaceae bacterium
CCAAACTATGTCTATGTGGGCAATGACAGCCGCCACCCCGGCGCTGGCTTCTTCCCAGCGAAGAACAATCCGCTTTTTGTCAGCAACCCTGAGAACGGCATCAAAAACGTCCGTCGTCTCCCTGGCGTCAGCGAAGAACAGTTCACTGCTCGGATGGCGTTGGCAGACAACCTTGATCAAGAATTCCGCTCCACCTTCCAGCAGCGCAATGTCACCGCATACGCAGACATGTATGACGATGCCATCACGATGATGAAGAGCGAGGACCTCAAGGCCTTTGATCTGACTGAAGAAGATGCCCCTGTCCGCGAGGCCTACGGCAAGAACAACTTCGGCCAGGGCTGTCTCCTCGCCCGCCGCCTCGTCGAACGTGGCGTGCGTTTTGTTGAAGTCTCCCTCGGCGGTTGGGATACACACACCGCGAACTTCGTTCGTGTGCCAGAGCTTTGCGATACCCTTGATAAAGCCGTTGCATCCCTGCTTGGTGATCTCCATTCCCGTGGCCTCCTGCAAGACACGCTCGTCGTCCTCACCTCTGAATTCGGTCGCACACCAACGATCAATCAAAACGTCGGTCGCGATCACTATCCAAAGGCATTCTCTGGCTTCATGGCTGGCGGCGGCATTGCCGGTGGTCAAGTGTATGGGAAGACCGATAAAGAAGGTCGCGAAGTTGTCGAAAACAAGATCGAGATCCCTGACCTGAACGCAACCATCGCGTATGGCCTGGGCATCCCTCTCGATCAAGTGATCTACAGCCCCAGCAAGCGTCCATTCACCGTCTGTGACAAGGGACAACCGCTCACCCAGCTCTTTGCGTAAACGCAATTGGTCGAGAGCTAAAGACTTCAGCGGACGGGAGGCAACTCCCGTCCGTTTCGCGTACCGCTACCAGACGCCCAGAGCCAGCAATTGCTTCGTCGCCGTCCCTGCCCAATCGCGATTTGCGGCGGGACTGGCAGGACTCGGGTGGAGGATGCGGCCGACTTTAAAGTCGCCATTCATGGCCTCCAGCGCACGCTGCGCACGAGCTTCCGCAAAGCCGCCGACACCAATCACCCACTCGGGTTTGAGGGCAGCAATCACCGCCCGCAGATGTTTGTCACAGATCGCCTCCATCGCCAGAGTTTCCGACGCGCTCAGCTTGTCCGGCGTGTGATTGCGACCACTTTCCTGCATAAACACCAACGGGCAATAGTTGGCCACGAAGTGATTTGCAAAAAAAGCCTCCGCAGTGCCGAACCGCTCTGCAAACAGTCCCCAGAGGCGTCGTCCACTCACCTCCGAATTCGTGCAGTCAAAGCCAGTGACTTTGCGCTTGGGATGTTCATTGGCGGGTGCGCTGACTTCCTCTCGGATGCCCATCCAGTCACGCACCGCAGGGATTTCGCCAAATGGCACCCCCGTCTGCGCCATTCCAAATGGACCAGGATTCATCCCCAACAGCACCACCTTTTTTTCTGATGCTCCAAAGCGTCGCAGATAGGTTTCATGCGGCTTCCATGCGTATTCCAGAGGGCAATAGACATGCGTCACGGGCGCAGCAAAATTCAGAGGGCGCAGTTCGTCTCGCAGAATCATCGCGGCACGGATCAATTGATCAGCGGTGGTATCGTTTGGCATAGGTTCAGGGGCGCGGAGCGTCTTGTTTGCGGAGCCAGTTAATGACGTCTCGAGTCACTTCTTCACGCTGCACATCATGCAGTAGCAGGTGATAGGATCGGGTGTACCAAAGCAGCTTTTTGCGCGGCGACCGAATCTGCGCAAACAGAGTCTGGACTTGGTCTGGCGATGAAAGCACATCCTTGGGGGTCCCCAAAAACAACGTCGGAATGTGAATGCGACGTGCCACCTCTGGATTCGCATCCATCATGTAGCCTACCTCCGCCAGCAACCGCAGGGAGAAACTGGAGATGAAGTGCGGTGTCACGCTCATCTGCCCCGCATGAGTCGTCGTGCTAGTAACCTGAATTTTAGACTCATCGATACCGCCCAGTTCACCCAGAGAATATCGCGTCCTGGGCGATAGTGCTGCCGCAGCCTCCAGCAACCACCTCCGCGATCCAGAGAGGGCTGTTCGCAGCCCGGCGGCAGGCGAAGCTAATACGATGGCGTCAGGCCCCCAACCAGGGAGATGTCGCTGGCCCGCAGTGTGAAGCGTGATAAGGCTGCCGAGGCTCTCTCCATACCAGTAAATCGGCATCTTCGGGTGTTGCGCTCGCACCAGCGCATGAAAGGTGGTCAAATCTCGCAACCAAAGCCGGGAAGACTTGATGTCACCGCGCTCGCTTTCGACGTTATCATTCCCCTGCCCCCGCAGGTCATAAGCATAAACGGCGTAGCCCGCTGGGGCCAGCTGTTCACCCAAAAACCAAAAGTCAGACTTTGCCCCACTCAGGCCATGAACGGCGATGACCGCCCCACGAACTTTCACGCCAGCAGGCGGTAGCCACTTTGTCCACGGCATCTTTTTGCCATCAAAGCTCGTCCACTGCTCTGTTCCGAGCCTCGCCCCTTTTGGAACGCCTCCCGTGATCGCACACTGACAGAGTAGCATCGGCAGCGTCATCACGACACTTATCACAAACCTTCTCATAGCAGAGCAATCGCCTTGGCTCCGTTAAAAGCAGAATTCAAAAAGGAGGCGTGAGCTTTTGCCCGATCATCGAGACTAAACTCAGACGGTGTTTCGAACGTGAGCGTTGCGGGACACCCGAGCGCATACAGTTCAATCGCCTCCGGCATCCCCACTGGAATCACCGGAGCCTTCTTTCGCTGAATGATGCCACCGTTTGCGGCTCGCCCATCGATGCTCTTTCGTGCATCCACTGGCATCCGCTTTGGGAGAGTCTTCAGCATCTCGCTGCTGATCACGTGGCCCAAATCACTCAACTCATAAACGTAAGCTCCTTGGGCGTCGTAGTCTTCATGAAGGCATAGCCCAAGCGAGAGTCTCCTCGCTCCGACTACCATCCTCCATGGACCACACACTTCATCGTCAGTTAGATGAAATCGCCGATTGAGATCGAGCCCCCGATGATCGACGCGAGTATTATTCCGAAGACCGGCAGGATTCAGGCAAGGGAAAAGTATCACTGCAGCGTCTGCGATTTTTCGCCCCGCCTGTCCAGCCCATCTTAACAACCCTTCCGTGGCACCAGGCTCATCACCGTGCACACCTGCGGAAACGTAGAAGGCAGGCTCACCTGCGGCTGCGCGCGGAGACTCGATCCAATAGATCGTTTCACCGCCAGCAACGCAGAGTTTTCGCATCTTCCAGCCAAGTGTTGTGACCACTTTTCTCCAACGACGGCACAGGTCCGAATAATCATGACAACGGTGTCCAGGCAGCAAGTTCACCCACCTAGATTGAGCCGAGATCAAAGCAAAGGCAAACGCT
>CAZCAL010000492.1:0-2083 GCA_964496625.1 uncultured Verrucomicrobiaceae bacterium
AGCGTGACGTTGGAATTTGTGCCCTCAAAGCCGATGACATCTATCCCGATGTTGTTGCAATGATGAACGATGTTGTTTGTGATCGTGAAGCCGTCGATATTTCCATTGATCGCTACCGCTTCACTCGCACCGAGACGCAAATCGTAGATCTCGTTGCCATCGATCAGTAGATCGGTGATCGCGGTCGAAGATGATCCGGCGACCAAAAGGCCGTGACCATTTGCAGAGAAGTCGTTCAGCACTGGATAGTTCTGCCAGATTTTGTGGATCTTGTTGTCCCTGATCTCGATGCCTTCGCCAGAACCACTGATTTCAATGCCGATCGGAGTGACAGCGTTTGAGCTTGTTACGAAATTGCGAATCTCGAATCCTTGGATGGTAATGTATTTGCAGTTTCTGAGGCGAACAATCGCAGCGCCAGTGGTTGAGGATGGGTCAATGATGGGACTCTCAGCGGGGTAATTGCGATAAGTGATGCGATTCGCCGCGGTACCGATCTTACCATTGAGGTTGAGCTTCTCAGCATATGTTCCAGCCCTGACAAATACGGTATCGCCCGCACCAGCGGTGCTGATGCCTTTCGCAATGGTCGCCCACGGTTGCGCCAGCGTACCAGGGTTGGAATTGTTGCCAGCGGGGCTCACGTAATAGTCCGTCGCAACAGATCGGGATGATCCAAGAAAAAAGTTAATAAGCACCAACGCGACGGAGGAGCAGCGGAGCAGTGGCGACATAAATGGGCATTGAGTTACTAGTAGTTCGACCCTCCTTAGAAAGGATGCGTTCGATTTAACCAAAGGAATCATGACAGGTTAGATGGGCCGGTCAATCTGCGGATTTTGATGCTACCCCCCCGGCAACGACACTGCGTGGGCTGTCTCCCACACGAATTGCTTTTCGTCGGCATCGCTGATAACAGCGATTTGATGGATGGTGCTAACTGGGAAGTTTTACAGCGCAGCAAACTGGCCGCATCTTACGGTGTGGTGTCCTAGTGATAGGGGATGAAATGTGCACCATGTTACACTCCCAACATTGGAATTGAAACCGCCACCAAAATGCTCCGTGCGTGTCATTGCTGACTCATGGGCTAAAGTGTCCGCCGAAGGCTGGGTCAGGTCTGCAAGTAATGTTCCAAGCGGTGTTGTTCGCCAATTCGCAGTTGCGCGCATAGTCGAACGAAGGATTGGAGCTGGGCTGCTCAAGGCCAGGAGATAATAGTGATGGAACCAAATTCGGAACCGCACATGGTTAGCTGCTTGTCCCCATGGGGAAGTGGCCGCTTTGCCTGCCCCAAATTGATCTACCATTGTTGCGCTAACCCGAGGTCGTTGTGACTAATCGCGCCACGGTCGCAAAAGTTGCGCCGCTGTGCTTCAAGAGGGACTCTTTCCCTGCGGCCCCAATCTCCGCTGCTTTGGCCGGATTATCGAGGACTGCACCGCAGCGTGCCTCCAACTCATCCCAATCCGCGACCTGAATGGCGCCTCCAGGTCTGAGGAGCAATCGCACCAAAGGCTCAAAGTTTTGCATGTTGGGGCCGAAGAACACGGGCTTACCCTCCAGGGCGGCTTCGGCTGGATTCTGACCACCTTTCGCGAGGAAGCTTTTGCCGATGACGACGATCTCCGAGAGTGCCTGCCAGGTGCGCAGTTCGCCCGTGGTGTCCACCAGGAGACAGTCGGGGGATCGATCCGCTGGTCCGTTCACTTGGCTGCGAAGGACTGGGGCAATGCCGAGGGAACGGAGATCCTCCATAATAGCTGCGCAGCGCTCGACATGCCTTGGGACGATCAGCAGTCCAAGATCAGGCCGTGTCTTCTTGAGATTCAGAAATACTTGGGCAATCTCTTTTTCCTCCCCAGCGTGGGTGCTAGCGGCCGTCATCAGGCGTCGAGGTGGCGATAGCCGTGCATCCTTGAGGACCTGCACTAGGGCGGTGAGTTGCGTGCAATCGGTCTGGGAGTCCACTGGGTCGTATTTGACGCTGCCAGTACGGTGAATTCGATCCTTCGGTACACCCAATCCCTCCCAGCGTGCGATGTCTTCATCCTCGGGAACGAGCACTTGGGTTAGCTGTGAA
>CAZCAL010000492.1:2093-3364 GCA_964496625.1 uncultured Verrucomicrobiaceae bacterium
GCTGTGAAAAAATGGGCTTCGTCGCCCAGCCAAATTTTTTGAAGCGAAACTCAGAACGTTTGGAAAGTCTTGCATTCACGAGTGACACGGGAATGCCCCGAGCACGCGCTTCAGTGACGAGGTTCGGCCAAGCCTCAGCCTCAACGAGTACGACGTGGGTAGGCGCCACATCGTCCAAAGTGTGGCGAATCACGGGTTTCAAATCCAGCGGGCTATACACTGCGCAGACGTTGGGACGGTGGCGGCCAGAGAAATTGAGGGCGAGTTGGTAGCCCGTCGGCGTCGTGGTGCTGAGAACGATGCCTGCATCTGGTCTTTCGGCTAGAAGTGCGGTGATGACTTTGATGGCGACGTTGACTTCACCCACGCTGACGGCATGCACCCACCATAGGCCGCCGCTGCGTGGTAGTTGCGCTAGAGCGACCTTTTTGTCTCGGTCGTGAAAGCCAATCCGCTGGCGCAGATCTTGCCACTTTCCACCTCGGCGGCGCATCTTCAGCAGGGCTCCAGGAGCCATGCAAATCAACCCCACTGGCAGGATCGTATTGTAGAGAGCGAGACTCAGCGAGCGGGACATGAGTGAGATTTCTTTTCCAGCCAAAGGATGCGCGTGCCACCGTAGTCGCGATCACGCAAGAGGTTCCAACGTTCAGGGGAAGGTGCCCGGCTTTTGCCTGCACGACATTCAAGAACAATGGAGCCGCCCTCGGCCATCAATGCCAGCAGATCTTCATTATCCAGGAGTCCAAAAGCGGGATCGTCGGTTGCACCTGCCTTCTCCGCATAAGGTGGGTCGGCGAAGACCAAATCAAAAGTTTCCCCGCTGCGTCGCAGGTGGTCCAGCGCACGTTCAATCGGCGCTTGCTTCACCGTCGATGCCTCGGTGAGCCGTGCCTTTTTGATGTTCTCCGTGATGATTGAGCAAGCATTGCGGTTTTGATCGACGAAGGTCGCGTGGGAGGCCCCGCGGCTAAGCGATTCCAGTCCTAGCGAGCCTGATCCGGCAAACAAGTCCAGCACCTTTGTGCCCACTACCAAATCTCCGAGCATGGAAAAAAGTGCCTCGCGGACGCGGTCCGTCGTGGGGCGGGTGATGTCTGCGGGGACCTTGATGGGGATGCCACCCGCGCTGCCAGCGATGATGCGCATGAGGTCAGGGGGCGATGCGGCTTAACTTCTGTTTTAACCTTTTCAGCAGTGCTGGATTGCTCTCCAGTTCTTCCATCAGTGCCGTCAATACCTCCAATGTCTGGCGGCTGATATGGTGCTCC
>CAZCAL010000493.1:0-2472 GCA_964496625.1 uncultured Verrucomicrobiaceae bacterium
ATGCAGCCTTTGATTTCATGTTTAAGGAGGATCCATTCAGCGGTCATGTCGTGCTGCGATCCACGGACCGCGAGGTTAGCGGCTCTGAATACAAACTCTGGACCACCCTGAAAGTCCCGGCTGGCCATAGCCTTGCAGAACACGCAGACGTCTTGAAGCGGCTCACGGGTGCCGATGAGTATTTGCTAATGCCAGCGCACGGCATCTTCGCCCTCGGGGTTGGCCACGTCCGCCGCAAGACCATTGAACCGGGAGATAAAGCCGACGAACCCGCAAAAATGATGACCACGAACATCGCGGATCTGACCGAGGAAGAGTGGAACGTTTTGCTGGCGCTAAAAGGCGAGCTATCTCTGGATGAAATCGGCCCCGAGCCATGGGCGGAACGTGCAAAAATTGCCAACACTACCATCGAGCGCTTCTGCGAGGTTGCGGAATCCTTGGACAAAAAGGGGGTCATCGGGCGCTTTTCCACTTTCTTGGAGCACGTCAAGCCCTCCCAAACTGGCGTTCGAGTGACCCGCTTCAACGGCCTGTTCCATTGGAAAGTGCCAGAAGGGATGCAGGAGCGCGGCGGCGGCGAAGTCGGACGTCATCCAATCATGACCCACTGCTATTGGCGCGAAGGCGGACCAAAATTTGGTAACGTCAACATCATGGGTGTCGTCCACGGCACGGACAGAGACCTCATCATGCAGCACAAGGCCGCGATCGATGCGCACCTAGCTGATTGTGGCATTCCGCTAGAATATACCAACGTGTTTTGGGGTGGCCGAAGCGAGATCAAGCCCAGCGAGATTTCCCCCATCGTCTATCGTGAATGGCATGCCAAGTGGAAGGATACGGTCGGTCCGGTGATTTGAACTAACCGCCCCTGTAGCGCCCAATACACGGTGCATAGGGCGTAGAATTCGCACAATACAAGGGGTCTCTGCGACGTATTATAGATGTCGTGGCCAAGATCCCTTACCTTCCCCTACTCTCTTGCATTCTCGTCCCTGCTGCCTTTGCAGCCGGGGCAGAGGTGCAGTTCAACAGAGACATTCGCCCCATTCTCGCGGACGCCTGCTTCCACTGCCATGGGCCTGACCCGGCGGCGCGAAAAGCCTCGCTGCGACTAGATACTGAGGCTGGCTTTTTCTCATCGAGAGAGAAGGATGGTCCTACAATCATCAAGGGTGATCCCGATAAAAGTCCGCTCTACCAGCGACTGGTCACTACGGATGAGGACGATATCATGCCGCCGCCAGACGAGCATAAACCCCTCAAGCCGCATCAAATTGCACTGGTCAGGGAATGGATCGCGCAGGGCGCGCCATGGCAGCCCCATTGGTCCCTGATCGCGCCGACTCGCCCCGCCGAACCGGCCGTCCAGGCAAAGACCTGGGTGCGCAACCCTATTGATGCCTTTGTTCTCGCATCCTTGGAAAAGGCGGGATTGACACCTGCTGCCGAGGCCCCTGCCCCCGCCTTGATTCGACGGGTCTGCCTCGATCTCACCGGTCTCCCACCTTCACCGGAATTACTTGGTCGTTATGTGAATCAGGCGAAAGACGGGCTTCTGCCAGATGCCAGTTATCAGGCATTGGTCGATGAACTTTTAAAGACCTCCGCTTACGGCGAGCATCGTGCGCGCTATTGGCTAGATGCGGCGCGTTACGCGGACACGCATGGGATGCACTTCGATAACTACCGTGAAATGTGGCCCTACCGTGATTGGGTCGTGGGTTCGTTCAATCGCAACCAACCGTTCGACCAGTTTACCATCGAGCAGATTGCGGGCGATCTACTGCCAAACCCACGCCAGGATCAACTGATCGCTACTGGATTTCAGCGCTGCAACATCACCACGAATGAGGGCGGCACCATCGACGAAGAAAACCTCGCCAACTACGCCTCCGACCGCGTGCAAACCATGGGCTGGGTTTACATGGGGCTGACGACCAATTGTGCCCAATGCCATGACCACAAATTCGATCCCTTTACCCAAAAGGACTATTACTCGATGGCGGCATTTTTCCGCAATACGACGCAGCAGGCCAAGGACGGCAACGTGAAGGATGGTCGAGGCCCGGTACTGGTGGTTGCATCCGCAGCAGACAAGCCACGCTGGGATGCCCTGCCGAAAGACATCGAGTTAGCGGAGGCGAAAAGAACGGAACGTCGCAAAGCAGCAGCCGGAGATTTCAATCAATGGGTCGCTTCGGCAAAACCGGAGACGCTCGATAAAGATGTGCCTCATGAGGGACTCGTCGCCCACTTGCCTCTGAATGAGGGTGCGGGAAACACGGTAACTAACATTTGTGGTTCATCTCCCGAAGTGAAAGCCACCGGCGAAGTGACCTGGACACCTCAAGGTAAGCTGGGACCAGCACCCGTGATGAAGCTAGGCGGCACCTTTGAACTCGGCGACGTCGGCGACTTCGAAGCGACTCAAAAATTTAGCTATGGTGCTTGGATCAAAGCGGGACG
>CAZCAL010000493.1:2482-3346 GCA_964496625.1 uncultured Verrucomicrobiaceae bacterium
GGACGAAATGGCGTTTTCGGCGGCATCATTGCTCGCATGGATGAAAAGGGAGGCTATCGGGGCTGGGATCTCTTCCAATCGGATCGCGCCCTGGCTGTGCATATCGTCAATAGCTGGCCCGACAACGCACTGAAGGTCACCACCCGAGATGCGGTCTTAAAGCCAGGCGAGTGGCAGCATGTGTTCGTCACTTACAATGGCAGCGGCAAGGCGGCGGGCATTAAAATCTTCGTCAATGGAGAGGAGCAAAAGCGCCTCATTGTGAATGCCAGCAGCCTCAAGCCCAAGGCCACCATTCGCACAAAAACTCCCCTGAGAGTTGGTCAGCGAAGCGATACACAGGTCTTTAACGGCGGCTCCGTCCAGGATGCGCGTGTCTATCAGAGGGCCGTTTCTCCCGAAGAAGTGAAGAGAATTGCTGATCTCGGCCCACTGCGCTCCATCCTCGCCGCTGCATCGAACACACGCACCCCTCAACAGAGAAATGCCCTTTTTACTCACTACCTGGTCACCAGAGACGAGGCCTTCAAGAAACTCGATGCCGCAGTCGCAGCGCTCGAAGCAGAGCGCGAAGCCATCAAGGCGCGCAGCCCGGTGACACACATTCAGGAAGAGGTGATGAATGTCGCCCCAGCCGCCAATATCCTGATGCGCGGCCAGTATGATAAGGTGGGCGATCGCGTCGATGCGGCAGCGCCCGCAGCACTAAATCCCCTACCCGAGGGCGCACCAAAGAACCGACTTGGCCTCGCCAAATGGGTGAAGGACCCCGCCAAACCCTTAACCGCGCGCGTCACAGTGAACCGCTTATGGCAAGAGTTCTAAGGCCAAGGCATCGTCACCAGCAGCGAAGAAATCGAAATC
>CAZCAL010000494.1:0-3327 GCA_964496625.1 uncultured Verrucomicrobiaceae bacterium
CGCTGTCAGACATCTCCTTCAGCTCTGCCATTTTCATGAGCGCACTCATGCGCACCGGGGCGAAACCTGGCTTTTCAATCGTCGCGAGGTCCCAGCCGGAACCCTTCACGTAGCAAAGGTCCAGAGAGTCGCCAAAAAAGTCTTTTTCAGTGATCTTGACGGATGTGTTCCCGCCGCCGTGCAGAACCAGGGCAGGATTTTTCCCCAGCAGGCGGGAGGTATAGACACGTTGAGCCAGCAAATCTGTGCCGCAGGCAGCGGCTTCGGTTTCGTTCCAGAGTGATTCCATGATGATACGTAGAACGGGCAGAATGAAGCGCTGAGGCGCTACAGCAAGCAAAAGTCACCCTGTAGCGGTGGAAACGGGAATTTACATCCCATTTACGGACAGCCTGTCACTCCTACTGCAAGGGTGTCGCACCATGAAGACTCTGATATTCTCGATAACCTTGTCGCTCCTCTATCAGGTAGGCCGATGCAGCACACCTGAGTTGCCGGTAGTCCATGAGTGGGGAACTTTTACAGCCGTCGTCGGTTCGGACGGCTCTCTGGTGCCATGGTGGTCGCCACAACTCGAAGGACCCGCACAGTTGCCTGACTTCGTTGCGAGATCTACAATGTTCGCGAAAGGTGGCAGCGCCTCTTTGATTCGGATGGAGACGCCAGTTTTGTATTTTTACCCGAGAGAGGCAATGTCAGCGAAGGTTGTGGTCCAATATCCGCAGGGCCACATCACCGAAGTGTTTCCCACTGCACCAGGATTTGCAGGCTCTCTCCCTTCGACGGTTCCACCGTTTGCCCAATTCAACGCGTCCACTCCCACCACCTCATGGGAGATTGCCCTCCGATCTCCGACGGAGGCAGCCTCCCTCTGTCGAGTGCCCGAAGTTGGCAAGCATGGCCAGCACTACGCCCACGCGAGAGAAGTACCCGACGCATGGTTAGTGGAGAGCGCCGGGCAAATAGAGCATTTCATTTTTTATCGTGGTGCCGGTCAGCACAGCCTCCCTATCCGCGCCATCAATATCCACGACGACGTTTGGCACTTGCAGCATGATCGCCAGCCAGAACTGCAGCTGAAGGCAATCCAAATCAAAGTCACGGCGGAAGGCATCCAGTGGGCAGCGCTACCATCCATTCAATCCGCAGCGCAGGACCCAACGGAGACAAGATCATTTACCGTAGCAACGGGTCTCTCATCCGACCTGCCAAGTCTTGTGACGACGCTCATCTTGGAACTAACTTCAGAAGGGCTCACCCAACCAGAAGCGACTGCAATGGTGCATACTTGGAAAGCAGCCTGGATGGGGGAAATAGGCACTCGGGTGCTAATTCTCATGCCGGGCGACTGGATCAACGAAACGTTGCCGATTACCATCACACCAATCCCACTGGAGTTCCGACGGGTATTCGTCGCGAGGCTAGAACTTCTCGACACTGGTGTCGAATCAAAGGTCATTGAGCTCCTTCAAAATTGGCCGAACACGACTGCTGAGACACATGACTTGACTATGTCGCTGGGCCGCATTCAGCCCGCCGCATTCGAACGCGCACTGGCCATTGAGTCATCCAGGCTACGTGAACGCAGTCAGGAGATCCAGGCTGCGCTCCGCCACTAGCGTATCGATGTGCGAATCAGCGCCACTCATGCCGCGGATAGCGACCGCGCAGCTGCGTCTTCACGGCAGGATACCCCTCTGCCCAGAAGCGGGCGAGGTCGCCCGTTGTTTGGATCGGTCGTTGGGCAGGTGAAAGGAGGTGCACGGTGACGACGATGCGCCCATCTGCGACGCGTGGATTTTCTTTCACATCGTAGAGATGCTGAAGCACGGCACTCACGGAAGGAGGGCTCTTTTCGTCATAGACGATCTTCGCCGTCTTCCCGTTCTTTAGCTCATAGCGCTCTGGCGCAAAGCGATCGAGCATTTCGCGCTGCGAGTAACTGAGCCACTGATGCAGCGCCGGAAAGACATCGCGGTCTTTGATCTGACGGTAGGCGGTGGCGCCTAGACACACTTGCTCAATGAGCAGGCGCCGATCCTCCTCCGTGATCGGCGGCAATTCCAAATCAGGCATCCATTTGGCGAGACAATTCAGCCGAGTGATCCATTGCTCGACCCGATCATTCCACAAGTTCAGTGTCAGTCTGCCAGCGATCACTTCTTCCGCCAACAGAGTCGCTGCGACACCTTCCTCTGGCTCGCCACGCTCGCGACTGGCCAGAACGAGAGAGCGAAAACGCGTCTCTTCCAGATTCATGACGCGACGATTGATGGCATCGTAGGTGGCCCGATGTCCTGTGGTCAGATCACCCGGAAAAAGCTCCCGCAGCCAATCTTCCTCGACTCTTGTGACCAGATCGAGTTTGACCTGGAGCGCCTTTCCCTGAATCTCAGTGATCTCGGTTGCGACCAAGAGCCTCGGTGGCTTGATGTGCGCCTCTTTGCCTAAATGCCCACGATAACCAGCGGCGAGAGAATACACACGCGATCCAGCGCCGGTCTCGACACCCAAGTGATCACTGAATGCGGCTAGCAGGGTCTTTGCCAGCGACTCAGGCTCTGCCACATCGTCGTTGATCGGGAGACCTGCACGTTTGGCAATCCTCAAGAATTGATCCGCGCTCCGCGCTGCCTCGCGAGTGGCTACAGCGTGCATCCCGAGACGCTGGAGGCCGTCAAAATCGAAGTTTGCCGCTTCGGCGCGAATGAAGGCACGCAGCAAAGCCTGGAATTCAGTGACGTCACCGGGTTCCCAGAAATCTTGGCTCTGCCGAGGCGCATTGCCTTTATTGGCCAGCAGAATGTCCCTGCCCTGCGCCACTGCCGCGCAGAGGGCCGCCTCACGCACACATCCGTAATCTGCCGCAGCCAGCAACATACGCGCAAAGCGTGGATGCAGCGGAAAGCCAGACATCTTTTGCCCAATGGAAGTCACCCGCCCTTCAGCATCCAGTGCGCCAAGCTCGTGCAGCAAGTTTTCGGCGCGCTGCAAAGAGGCCTCTGCGGGCCGCTCAAACCATTGGATATCCAGCTGCGCCTTCGCCGCCGCTGTGCGCAGTGCCAGCACGGCCTCGGAGAGTTCCAGGCGATGAATCTCTGCACTTTCTGATTCAGGCCGATGCAGATGCTCGCGCTCCGCCCACAAGCGCACCGCAATGCCCGGGCCGAGACGTCCAGCACGGCCAGCACGTTGTTCCGCAGACGCACGGCTGATTTTTTGGATCGTCAATGTGTTGATTCCTCGGCGCGGATCATACGCAGCGACGCGTGCCAGCCCGCCATCGATCACGGCGCGCACACCTTCGATGGTCAATGAGGTTTCGGC
>CAZCAL010000495.1:0-3293 GCA_964496625.1 uncultured Verrucomicrobiaceae bacterium
TGATGCTCGTGCAACTCCTTGAGCCGATCCAGCATCATGCGCCGACTCGCTTCGCCTAGCCCTTCTGGATTCCCAAGATAAAGCACCGGATCTTTTGCTGCGCGAAGGAGAACGCCTTGATGTTTAGTCGCCAAAAATCCGCTCCCCCAGAGATGCGCGCCGAGGGGTTGCCCACCCTTCCCTTTCGTGATCAGGACAACGAAGGACGGAAGATTCGCATTGTCAGAGCCCAGACCATAACTCAACCACGATCCCCAACTTGGACGCCCAGCGATTTGTGAACCGGTTTGAAAAAACGTCACACCCGGCCCATGGTTGATCGACTCCGTGTACATGGATCGAACCACACAAAGCTCGCTGGCGATGCTGGCCGTGTGGGGCAACTGATCGCTAAACCAAGCACCGGCTGGCCCGTGTTGGGCAAACTTAAAGGGAGAGCCCACCATCGGAATCGACGACTGATTGCCAGACATCCCCGTGAGACGCTGCCCGCCACGCACAGAGTCTGGCAACTGCTCGCCATGGCGTTGGTTCAGCAGTGGCTTGTAGTCGAAGAGGTCCAAATGAGATGGCCCACCCGACATAAACAGATAGATGATCCGCTTCGCTTTCGCAGGAAAGTGAGTGGACCCCAGCGCTCCCGATGCGCCTGCGTCCTTGGCCAGCATTTCGTTCAATGCTAAGCCACCAAGACCGAGCCCGAACTGGTTGAGCAAGGCACGGCGATTGAGGTAGGGATGTTTCATTGCAAAAGTTTGGGCTTGGATGTTCAGCTACCTCCTCACCACGCACTCATCGTGGTTCAAGAGCGCCTGCGCCAGCACCGCAGCGGCTGCAGCATTGGGATCAGAGATCGTTTTGTCTCGTGGCGCCGATCCCGGCTTCAACAGCGCAGCTGCTTCCTGCGGCGCTTTGGTGAAGTAAGCCAGTTGTTCGGCGTGAAGTTGACGGCAAATTTTGAGTTCCTCCTCATCTGGGCGACGACTCAAACAACGGAGGAAGCCCTGTTCGATCATCTTGTCCACGTTTCCATTCGCATCGTGATATAAGGCTTCGCCCATCACCCTCGCAGCCTCAACGAACTGCACTCCATTCAGGAGAACCAAGGCTTGGAGCGGTGAATCCGTGGTGTCACGTTTCGCGCTGCAAACTGCTCGTCGTGGCGCGTCAAATGCCAGCATGGCAGGTGGAGGGCTCGTCCGACGCCATGTCGTATAGAGACTGCGTCGCATGCTATCACCGGCGGTCACGGGCTTGAATGCCTCCTCCATTTCATACGGATTCACGGGAGGTCCACCCACTTTCAGCTTCAGCAATCCGCAGGCCGCCAAGGCATTGTCGCGAATCATCTCAGCAGGCAACCGAAATCGGGGTCCGCGCGCCAGCCACTGATTTTCAGGATCATCCTGCATCATTTGTTCTGGACCTGTGCTGCGCTGTTGATACACCCGACTGGATACAATCTCGCGAAGCAAAGCCTTCACATCCCAGCCAGACAAAATGAACCGCGAGGCCAAGTAGTCCAGCAACTCTGGATACAGCGGACGCTCCCCTTGACTCCCAAAGTCCGCCGCAGTCTTCACCAGACCACGACCAAACAACGCTTGCCAGAAGCGATTCACCGTGACACGCGCCGTCAACGGATGCTCTGGCGCTGTCAGCCATCGCGCCAAGCCCAACCGGTTCTTTGGTTGGTCTTTTGGGAAGGGAGACAGCGCCACAGGAGTCACGGGTTCCACCTCCTCTGCCCGTTGATCGTATTGACCGCGAGTCAGCACATAGGCCTTCTTTGGCACGGGCAGTTCGCTCATGACCATGATCTCCTTCTGGGCATCGGCCAAGGCAGTGAGTTCGGCTCTCGCAGCCTTCACCGTTGCCCTTTGCCCTTCCTGCTTCTCATCAAAAGCCTGGGACACATCCCGATCAAAAACACGAAAATCATCAATCACCCCACCCTTGAATCCTCGATCACGGAACCTTTCCCCCAAAGCAATATTATCCCCGCCGCCGCCCGTGATGTCCTTGGTGAGCGCATCCCTCACCACCTCCACCGCAGCCCGCTTTCCGTTCACATACAGGCGCAAGCCATCGGCACGACTGCTGCCATCGTTGGTTACCACGACCTGCACCCATTCATTGAGCGGCAGCGCATCTTTAGCGCGAATCGAAATGGCGTTACCTGGCCAAAAATGAATCAGCGACCACTTCAGTCTCCCATCTTCGATCAGCAATTCGTAGCCGCGACTCGCCGCATCCGTCCAAGCCCGAGAGCGATGAAACACCACCGCTCGATCCTTTAAATCCGGCGTCTTTAGCCACAGTGAAACACTAAAGGGCTCATGCCGATGGAAATTCCCAACAGGTGTATCGACGGCATCATCACCGGTAAATTGGACAGCGTTCCCCATCTTTCCTGGCACCAGCTTGTTTTCGCCTTTCAGGATCGCCGAGGGATCTGGAGATTTGTCCTTGGGATCCCGCTTTGCGGGAAGTGGATGCAACGCGTCCGCAAGTTTGTTTCCATCCAATCCATCAAACGTGAAATGGGCGATCTCGCCATGCTCCATCTGTGGTGACTCGAGAATGGCTTTTGGGAGCGTTGCCTCCAGTGCCTTCACCCGCCCTCGCAAGTCCTTCATCTTTGCCTTCGCTGAATCATCCATCAGCATCATCGTCGGCGTCGGTGGAGAGGGCGTAAAAAACGAATAAAGACCGGCTTCATCAATGTTCTGTAGCATCGAGAACAGCCCGTAGTAATCACGTTGGCTGACGGGATCAAATTTGTGGTCATGGCAGCGCGCGCACTCATACGTCAGGCCCAGGAACGCCGATGCCACGGTTTGCACGCGATCACAGACGTACTCAACGCGATACTCTTCTTCGACACTGCCACCCTCGCTTTCCTGCTGATGCAATCGATTGAATGCAGTCGCTAGACGTTGATCATCGCTCGGATTGGGAAGCAGGTCCCCAGCAAGCTGCCAAGTGATGAACTCGTTAAAAGGAAGGTTCTCATTGAATGCTTTGATCACCCAATCTCGCCACATCCAGACCTCTCTGTCGCGATCCACTTGAAAGCCATAGCTATCCGCATATCGGGCCATGTCTAACCAATCAGTCGCCATGCGCTCGCCATACTGAGGCGTTGCCAGCAACTCCTCGACCAAGCCCTTTACCGAGGCGTCGGCATTCGCTGCATACGATTTCTCAAACTTCGTCACAGCCTCCGGGGATGGAGGCAGGCCAGTGAGGTCAAAGCTCAGCCGCCGCACCAGCACATTGGGCGTAGCTAC
>CAZCAL010000496.1:0-434 GCA_964496625.1 uncultured Verrucomicrobiaceae bacterium
CCCACGTGAAGAAGATCTTCGGCTGCGAATTCGGCGAAGACAAAGATGGACGTATCACCTTCCCCAAGCGTGTCATCAGCCACACAACGAAGACGCAGTATATCTTCCGCATCAACAAAGGTATGCTGGAACCGAATGAGGACGTAAATGATCACATGGCCCCTGAGCTGCGGCCCATCCCCTTCCAGAACATGATCTATGTGGGTGATGGCCCCACGGATGTGCCCTGCTTTACGCTCATGAAAAAATACGGAGGCCACGCCCTCGCCGTATACAATGCCGACGAAGCGAACCGATCCAGCTTTCGCAAGTGCTACCAGCTCTCCGCCCTCGCAGACCGCGTGAAGCACATCGCGCCAGCCGACTACCGCGCCGGCAGCCACCTGCGCCTACTGTTGGAAGAAATGGTCATGGACATCGCTGACTCCATCCTC
>CAZCAL010000496.1:444-3253 GCA_964496625.1 uncultured Verrucomicrobiaceae bacterium
ATCGAAGACGGCACAGTCTCCGCGCCACATTTCTGAAGAGGCCCGGTCACGGGGTACTGAAGCTCCGCTAAGGGAATGCTTCCCGGTAGTGCGACTCGGGACAGCTATCGACGTGCTGCGGACTCGGAGGTCCACGCTCCACTTTGTAGGCGTGATCGCCAGATCACGGGCCGACGAGCTTCCGCGGCGGGACGGTCTCCCTGCTCATCTCAAAGCCGCCGCCGCGTCGCCGGAAGGCTCGACACAACAAACTCGGCCTCACTTTCTCAATCTCACCAAAGGTGCAGGTAAGCCTTCACTCGTGAACCAAAGCGTCGCGTTGTCCACATCGTAACAGACCGCTTCCATCTGCCGCGTCAGTGGCGGCAAAATCCGCGAGGGCTCGCGTCCCATCGCGACAGACAGGGCTTCCCCTTCTTTGATTTCCCACTCAAGAAGATGGCAATAAGTGGTCACCACTACACGCCGCCGATCCCCCGAAATGCACGCCCCCGTAGCCATGCAGTCATCCACAGGACGCTTCCCTGTCCGACCAATGGCTGGCAGGTTCACCTCACCCACACGCTTCAGCACCATCGGCACATCCTGCCATTCATCAGGGTAGGCATACAGCGCGCTGAGGCCATCCTCTGTCTTCGTCAAGATCGTCAGTGCCCCCGAAACTGGATCAACCAACAAGCACTCCGCATTGTGCGCGCCATCCGGATAGATTCCCGCCCAGACTCGCGGCACCGCACTTTCCGAATCAGCAAATCCCGGCTCTGGAATCTC
Organism: uncultured Verrucomicrobiaceae bacterium; assembly: GCA_964496625.1. Classification (GTDB taxonomy): domain Bacteria; phylum Verrucomicrobiota; class Verrucomicrobiia; order Verrucomicrobiales; family Verrucomicrobiaceae; genus JACKQF01. The sequence goes on from CAZCAL010000496.1 coordinate 1,216, forward strand.
ATAGACCTGCACCACAGGCCTTGCCTTTAGATTGTCGCCGATATCAGCTACAAACAGTGCCGGGTTGCCGTCGGAGCCGGGACCCATCCCAAGATCCTCCCAATCAAAGTTGATCGCGTTTTTTACCGCCACCTTTCCCCTGGCCCGACCTTTTTGATCAAAGGCAAAGACGCACGCCTCCCCACCAGAATCGTTCACCGTCCAGAACACCTGCGGATCACGCGCACTCAGGGCCAAACCACTGCTTTCATTGATCCGCTGATCCGCCAGTATTGCGACCTGCTCCGCGTCCTCTGCGCCAGAGGCCATCACCAGCAAACACAACCATCCTAACCACAAACACACCTTCATAGACACAGGATTAGCCGAGGCTCTTCGCAGGGCCGGGAACGATCCTGCCCAAATGAAATTTGACGCGACTCAGGAACCAGTTCCAGGTCCGCCCAGGCTTTCCATTGTCCATCAAGAAGTGCGGGCAATCCTTATGCAAAGGCGATGTGCCATAGCGCGGCCAATGATAGTGCGGAACCACGGCACTGGGGGAAATCCCATACGTGTAGCAGAGGTAGGCTGCCAGCCGCGCCGTTTTGTCGATCGTGACAGGGATGTTATTGCCGCGATGCTCACACATCTCGATGCCAATGCTGTAATTATTCCCCACACCGTCAAAATCCGCATGTTCCCCTTGCTCCCGACAGGGCAGATGCTGGATGGCGATGTTGTCCTGGACGGTAAAATGCCAAGTCAGAAAGCCGATCCGATTTCCACCCACCCTCTTCGTCGCGCGCAAGGCACCGCGCTTCAGGGCCAGCGCGTGATTGTAGGCATCGCCCGTGTAGTTCTGCGTGCTATGGATCGTGATGTACTTAGGCGTCATTGGCCGATAAAGCTTTCGCCCCACCGTCCCCGCAGGAATCAGATCCGCTTTCAGCCGAACTTCTGCCAATAACTGCATCGGCGTCACCTTCCCCAAGGAAGCATCGTTTCCATTCGCCCACCGACTCCCACCAGGGGAGCTACAGCTCAGCGAAAACAACAAACTGACACCGCAGAAGCCCAGAACGAGCCCCTTAAGACTGGGAGTAGGACAAAAAAGCATGGAGAGAGATTCTTAAAGCCCAAGAAACTTGGAATGATTATGATGTATCAAATAACTAATGCCAGCGGTGATTGTGACAATATTCCCGAAATGGTGACTGAGGCTGCTGTCGGGCGACTGCTCTCAGTCGGTGCGTTCCCCGTAGAGATCGAGTCTAAATCACGCCAAATTCATGCTCACGGAGCCAGTCACATCACCCCCCGTCGAGAATTCCAATTTGACCGCCTCCCCCTCCTGCGCCATTGTCGCCGCCCCAAAACCAGACACCTGAAATCAGAATATCATGGCCGCAAAAGTAATCACCGATAACGAAACTAGCCTCGCCCCGCTCGAGGGAAAAACCTGCGCCGTCATTGGCTTCGGATCGCAGGGTCACGCTCACGCATTGAACCTGAAGGAGAGTGGCGTGAACGTCATCATCGGCCTTTACCCAGGGTCCAAGAGCCGCGCCACCGCTGAAGAGCGTGGCTTCGAAGTCTTCGACACTGGCGAAGCCGTCAAACGTGCAGACGTCATCATGGTGGCCGTCCCCGACACGGTGATCCCAAAAGTTTATAACGCCGACATCGCACCCAACTTGACCGAGGGCAAAACCCTTTTGTTCAGCCACGGCTTTGCAGTCCACTTCAAAACCATTGAAGCACCGACCAATGTCAACGTGATCATGGTGGCCCCCAAAGGCCCTGGTCACCTTGTCCGCCGCCAATACACTGAAGGCAAAGGCGTGCCGACTCTGATCGCTGTGCACAACGACGCCTCTGGCGACGCTCGCGACATCGCTCTCGCCTGGGCAAAAGGCATCGGCGGCACCCGTGGTGGTGTTTTCCAGACCGACTTCAAAGAAGAGACCGAAACCGATCTCTTCGGCGAGCAAGTCGTGCTCTGCGGTGGTGCCAGCGCACTTGTGAAGGCAGGTTTTGAGGTCCTTGTCGAGGCAGG
>CAZCAL010000497.1:0-3233 GCA_964496625.1 uncultured Verrucomicrobiaceae bacterium
GGTTCGGACGGTATCGTGAAGAATGAAGATGAGGCTCTCGAAGTCGCGCGCCGACTTGGCTATCCGGTAATGATCAAAGCCACAGCAGGTGGCGGTGGTCGTGGAATGCGCCCCGTTCTGAACGAGGCGACCCTCATCTCCAGCTTTCAAGCTGCCTCAATGGAAGCAATGAAGTGCTTTGGTGATGGGGCCATGTACATGGAAAAGTTGGTTGAGCGACCCCACCACATCGAGTTCCAGGTCGTCGCCGACAGCCATGGCAATGTGGTTCATTTGGGCGAGCGCGACTGCTCCATGCAACGCCGCAATCAGAAGATCATCGAGGAGTGCCCCTCCCCGAAGATCTCTGACGAGCTCCGCAAGCGCATGGGTGATGCCACCGTGAAGCTCTGCAAAGAGATCGGATACGAGAACTGCGGCACGATCGAGTTCCTCGTCGATAACGCCTGCGAAAACTTTTACTTCATGGAGATGAACACCCGCATTCAGGTGGAGCATCCCATCACGGAAGAAGTCTATGGTTGTGATTTGATCAAGGAACAGATCCGCGTCGCTGCAGGGTTGCCGCTGTCTGAGCACGTCGTGAATGCTCGTCCACGTGGTCACGCCATTGAGTGCCGCATCAATGCGGAAGATCCATACCGCAACTTCGCTCCAAGCCCAGGAAAGATCAATCTGTGGTATACCTCCGGCGGACGCGGAGTGCGTGTCGATACTCATGTTTATGCCGGCTATGAAGTCCCACCTTACTACGATTCGATGATCGCCAAATTGATCGTCACAGGTGCCACTCGCGAAATCGCCATCCGCCGCATGCGTCGTGCATTGAGCGAGTTCGTCGTCGAAGGTATCAAAACCACCATTCCACTCCAGAGTAAGGTGCTGACCACATCCGACTTTCAGAACGGGCAATACGACATCACTTGGGTGGAGAATTTCCTCCGTCAGGAAGGACTGAAAGGCTAGTCAGCGCCTATTGGCACAAGATCGACTCCAAGAATCCACCGCCGCTTGGCATGGAGTGTTCTATTGGAGGGACTAGCTCTTAGCACTGATGTCATCACTATTACCTCTCGCCGCTGTAGCCAGCAGTACGACCGCAACCTCCCTGATCCTCCTCACCGCCGTTGCAGCGGGAGGGCTCGCCCTCGGATCATTAAAAATTCGCGGCATTGGCCTGGGCTCCGCCGGGGTCATGTTTGTCGGGCTAGGTGTCGGGAGCCTGGGATTTCATTTGGAGCCAGCCGTCCTGGAGTTTCTTCGTGAATTCGGACTGATGCTCTTCGTTTTCACCATGGGGCTGCAGCTTGGCCCGGGATTTTTTGCCTCGCTCAAAAAGGCGGGGCTAAAACTCAACCTATGCGCGTTGGCGATCGTCATCGGAGGTGGTCTCTGCACTTGGCTCTGCGGCATGCTTTTTCAAATCGCAGCAGGCGCACGCCTGGGCATCTTCTCGGGAGCCACCACGAACACCCCTTCTCTGGGAGCAGCCCAACAAGCCATGCTCTCCGCAGGTGCCTCCGCAGACCAGATGGCGTTGCCAGCTCTCGCCTACTCTGCCAGCTATCCGATTGGGATTGTTGGAATTATCGCCTCGCTTCTTTTGCTGCGGAAGTTTTTCAAAATCGACGTCGCCGCTGAACTTCACGAGTTCGAATCCTCCCAGCACGAAGGCGTGCAACCCCTCGTACGGCTCAACGTCGTAATCGACAATCTCCATCTCGATGGACTGCCCATCCGAAGCCTGCCAGGAAGGCGTGAGACCAGCGTGATGATCTCCCGCTTGCAAAGGGCAGGAACGACGGAAGTCATCGCCGCCACCGAAGATAGCATCGTGCACCCAGGGGATCACGTCCTGTTGGTGGGCACGGCAGAAAATGTGGCTAATTTTCAACGCATTATCGGAAGTCCCAGTGAGGTCGATCTCATGAAGGCCCATGGCGCGGTGCAGTTTCGAAGGGTGGTGGTCACGAATAGAAAGATGCTCGGCAAGACCCTGGCGGAACTCGGGCTAGACTCCGTCTATGGAGTCACCATTACCCGTATCGTGCGCGCTGGCGTTGAGATGACGGCGGTGCCGGGGGTTCGGCTTCAGTTCGGAGATTTTCTCCACGTCGTCGGTGACCCTGCGCAGATTGACCGCGCGTCTGAGGCTCTCGGAAACTCGCTTCTGGCGCTCAATCAAACGCAATTCATTCCCGTTTTCATAGGCCTTGCACTCGGGGTTATGGCCGGGCTCATCCCGTTGGCGATCCCCGGCCTGTCCAGCCCACTGAAGTTGGGTCTAGCAGGTGGACCGCTGGTTGTCGCCATCCTGCTGAGTCGCATCGGCAAAGTCGGCCCGCTGGTCTGGCACATGCCAGCCAATACAAACGTCGCCTTTCGCGAATTGGGCATTGCCATTTTCCTGGCCTGCGTCGGTTTGAGCGCCGGCCCGAAGTTTCTCTCAACAGTCATGAGCCGCGACGGTCTGCTGTGGGCTAGTGCTGCAGTGCTCGTCGTGATGGTCCCCCTCTTGCTGGTTGGATTCATTGCGCGGCGCTCCTTCAAGCTGAACTTCGTCGCAATGTGCGGCCTGCTGACCGGGAGCATGACGGACCCGCCAGCGCTTGCTTTTGCCAATGGATTGGTCGGTTCAGATGCGCCCTCCATCGCCTACGCCACCGTCTATCCGCTGACGATGCTGTGCCGCATCTTTATTGCGCAGGTGATGGTGCTGCTGTTCTTTTCCTGAAGACTTGCCATTCTGAGTGCCTTCCTTCATGCTGGACAGATGAAGGCTACCCTCAACCTTGTCGCCGCCCTGGTATGCTTATCAGCCGCGTTTAGCGCTGCCGCTGAACGCCCGAACATAGTCGTGCTGCTGCTCGACAACGTCGGTCAAGAGTGGTTCCGCTGCTACGGCAGCGAGGAGAATTGCACACCCAATATCGATCGTCTCGCAGCGGGAGGGGTGCGCTTTTCCCACTGCTACACCACCACTGTCTGTGGTCCCAGTCGCGTTGAGTTACTCACGGGGCGCTACCCCTTCCGCACTGGCTGGTATCTGCATCATGATGCAGCGCTCTACAGCGGCGGCGGCCTTGATCCACGCGATGCGATCCGGCAGTCCTGCGTCCTTCAAATTTTTCCAGCACACAACGTGGAAGGCTCGGCTGCGCCAGTTCGTGCCCATGCCGTCGATCTGCACCGCGATGAAGCCCAGCTCCGCCATCTGATGCTGTCGCTGCTGC
>CAZCAL010000498.1:0-3185 GCA_964496625.1 uncultured Verrucomicrobiaceae bacterium
CGACGAGTTCACTGCTGATCGCTGGTTCGTCGCGAACCTGAGAGAATTGCCGTAGTTCTCCCTTGTGATTTCACGAGTGACCCTCCTCGCACCCAAGCAAATTGGTTCACATTCACCTTGCGTTGGAAGCGGTTTTCCGGTTAGTCTTTCTAAGATTTTGCATGAACACGTCTCGATTACTTTTTAAATACGCACTGTTGTGCCTGCTGGCATCTTCGTTGCTGGTCTCCTGCTCAAAAAGGGAGGCACTCCAGCGTGAAGCGGAGGTTGTAAGAGCAGAGCTGGATCTAAAGCGCGCAGAGCTTAAGGACATCGAGGTGCAGTTACGAGCGATAACCACGACACAATAGCCTAAAGCCACCCGCAAACCTCCAACCCAGGAGGAGGTGGATAAGGCCAAAGCTGAAGTCAAGAAGCTGCTAGACGAGAAGGGAGAGATCGAGGGAGTAGTGAATCGGCTCCAAAAGACTCTGGATGACGCTAAGAGCACCCTGGCGATAGCGATGGAGAGCCCCGCACCAGATTCTCCTACAGGCGCAACCCCTATCCCACCTGCACAACAATGAACGAGGGAAGCGTCTGGGGATATCTATTTGCTTTCCTGGCGGTCGTCGGACTCGCAGGTGGTGTCCACATTATGATGGAGACCGACAAAGCAACGGAAGAACTTGCCATGGTCCAGTCTCAATTGGAAGGAGTTGACCGCGCCATTCGAAGCCAGCGCACAAACCTAGAACAGCGCCAGGCGGCCTATGAAGCAAAGCTGAAGCCCGATCCGCTCATTGCGGAGCTTGATGCTGTCGCAGTCGAACAGCTTGAAGTTGAAGCTGGCATCGCCGCGCTCATCGCGCAAGACGCAAGCATCAGGCAGCAGATCACCAGCCTCCAGGCACAGGCGCTTTCGTCCGCCTCAGGTGCAGAGTTCGGTGACTTAGCGATCTCTGAAAGTAAGATTCTCCGAGGTGCTAAGATCCAAAAGATTGAGAACGAAGTGGCCAGTATTTCGCACTCCGATGGGGTGACAAAGATTGCCTTTGGCGCTCTACCACAGCGTGTGAAGAACCGACTGCTGGTTGGTATAACGATGGAACCTGCGCTGCGACGGATGGGATCTCCGGACTCAGTCCATGCCACTGCAAAGTCTGCTCCTACCGATCAGACGCCAGATTTCGCGGTGAAACGTGACACCCCAGAATGGAAAAAATACAAAACGGATTTGGCTGCTTACGAAGCGAGAGCGCTCAATGCCAACCTCGCGCGACAGGCGCTCGAAAATGAATACTCGGCCATTCAGAGAGAAATGTCGTCAGCTCTGAGTTCCAGTGCACTCGCAGGCTCCTCCCCTTCCCGTCGCTACTACAACCGCGTAAAGTCAGACGCCTACCAAGCCCAATTGAATGCTCTTCGGCGGCGCATTGATGCTGCCGCACTAGAAGAAAGCCGCATAACTGCCCTGAAGCCTAAGGCACCAGACGCAAACTAACCGCCCGCATTGACCGCATGAACGGAACGAACTGGATTCTGGTCCTCGCCCTAGCGCTGATCTTGGGTTTAGGGTACTCTGTTCACGAGATGATGGCCACTGACGAAGCGGCAGAAGTTCTATCTGGAGTCCAACGACAACTAGAAGCGGCAGATCGTGCACTGGTGAAAGCAACGGCAGACGTCCAAGTTCGAACCAGAGCGCTCGAAGACCTACAAAAGCCGGATCCACTCGCTTTGGAGCTACAGCGCGTTTCTCTCGAAAAGCTTGAAGTTGAGACTTCCATAGACGTTCTCGTCGAAAAAGATTCCGTATTGAGAGCAGAGATCACGTCCCTCATCGAAAATGCACAATCATCAGCGCCAGGGCACGAATTTGATGATCTGGCGTTGTCCTCAGAAAAGGTAATCCATGGGGCCATCCTACAAAAATTTGATGGTGCGGTAGTATCGCTAACACACGCGGACGGGATCGCTAAAATACCTGTAGCTGACCTACCCGACCGGGTCAGGAACCGCCTTCTGCTCGACCACCGACTCGAGCCCAAACTTGCGCGCACCTTGGCCGCTGAGGCTGTTCTACTGGCGTCGAAAAAGAGTGTCCCCACTCCCCGACCGCCGCCACCCAACCCCAATGCTAGGTACGAGACACCCAAATGGAAGGCTTACCTCGAAGAGCTAAAAGCATGGGAATACCAGGCGCTGAATGCACGTCTGGCGACACAGAAGTTGGTGGATGCGATGGCCAGCCTCAATAGCCAGCGCGGTCTGACGCCACCGGGAAACAAGTCGATGTCAGGCAGATATCATGCGGAAGCCCGCCGATACGCCATTGGGCAACAAGTCGTCGAGCTTCGTGACCGAATCGCCGCCGCAAAGCGGGAAGAGACCCGCATCAGGGCATTGAAGCCGAAGATTCCCCTTGGACTTTGAGTCGAAGAGGACTTTTGGCCAACCCGCTTTTATGGATGGAGACTCCCAGGAATTTGCCGCGCTCTTCACCCATGCAGAAGCTTTTCTGTGGTGGTCGATGGCCGTATTTTTCGTGGTACGATTCACGAAATCCAAAGCGCTCTGGCGCTGCTGGAACTGGGTCCTACCGCTAGCCTTTGGGTTCTTCGGCGTCAGCGATTGGATCGAGGCCCGGACGGGGGCTTGGTGGACGCCATGGTGGCTCCTGGCCATGAAGGCCGCATGTGTCGCAGTGTTTTTGGCAGCGTATGTCCGAATGCGCAAAAAAACGGGCTCCGTGAAGGGAGCCCGTTTTCAAAAAGAGAAGTAGCTAATTTCAGCCAGGATTAGATCAGGCCCGCTCCCTTGAGGGTGCTGTAAGCGCCGTTCTTGTCCAGGGTCTTCAAGGCACGTGCGGTCAGCTTCACGCGAACGAACTTGCCAAGCTCTGGAACCCAGATGCGCTTGCTGCGGAGGTTTGGCAGGATCACGCGCTTGACGCGCTTGGTGACGTGCTTACCGATACCGCCTTCTTTCTTGGCTTTACCGCTGCGATGAATGTGGTGGCCGCGGGTGACGCCGACTCCTGTGATTTGACAAACTCTGGCCATAAGATGATCCCGGTTGAAAATGGGGCGCGGAGATTAGCCTCGATCGACGGGGCGTCAAGGGCGCGATGAGGGGCTTTTCGGGCCGGGCTGTGGTCAGCGGGTGGGCCGGCCGACCATGAGACTGGTGGCGGTGGGGTTGTA
>CAZCAL010000499.1:0-3169 GCA_964496625.1 uncultured Verrucomicrobiaceae bacterium
ATTGCTGGCGACCTCTTCCAGGCGGCGCTCGAACATGTCTGGGAAAGCCTGCTTCATGACGCCAAAGTCGCCCATGGTCCGCCGGGCCGCCTGGGTCTGCGTCTTCCATACTGTCAGCACGCCAGGCATGATCTTGGTGACATCGATGGGTGAATCGGTGGCGAATGCCCACTGGATGGTACCATCATCAATGTCTGGATTTTTCAGGTCCAAGCGCAGTTCGGCATGGATCCATGTAGCGTTCTCCGGCAGAGGGAGCGTGAAGACCATTGGTGCAGCGATTGCGAGCACGCTTGGTTCGATGGCGGTGCCTTGTGGGTGTTTGCCAAAGGCGTTCTTGATTCGCTCCAGATCACCGATCCGCTTTTTGATCGCCTCGGCATTGGCAGGAGCTGGGGTGGTGGCGATTGCCTTGTGATCTGCCTCGAGCTGCTTCTTCACCCAGTCGAGGTAAAGGATGGGACCCTTCGCGGTGCGGAGGTCCAATTTTGTGACCAGAGCGATGTCCCCTTTGTTTCCATCGCCATCGTCACCTACACAGAGGTGGACCAGCGGCTTGCCTTTCACGTCTGCGTTGAGCTGATAGGGCCGAATGCCGTCTGCATCCTGTTGCTGACGCTGCACACCACTGCCGGGCTTTTTGGGATTGTTCCAAGAAAGGAGCTGGGCCTGAATGGCCTTGGCCCCGTTGAGCACCGCCTGGGGAACCTGTCCCGGTTTTGATGCGTCAGGACCGGGCAATTCTCTCCAGGCGACCCGGGTAAGGTCAAGGAAGCGGGACTTGGGTTCCGTGTTATTGACCAAGCGCGACCAATTTTGCAGGAAGGGGAGCTTCAGCCCGGTTTCTTTGGCAATCTTATCCAATGGTTCTTTGAAGTGCTTTTCCCGCCAGCAGGCCACCAAATAATCGGCCTCGCGCATGTCATCAAAGTCTTGTGGCAAGTTTGGAGCTGCCTTTTGCTGATACCAAACATAAAGGCCCTGCTGTGCCTGTGCCTTCACCTGCTCCGGTCCGCGCAGCCCGATGCGGGTGGGGTGGAAGACGATGCCTGTTCCAGGCATGATGGTCGCGTAATCGGCCACCTTGCGTGCCGCAGCGAAGTACTTGTCGAGCGCGGATGGACTCATAAACAGCACGTCGCCCGTGTTGCTAAAGCCTTCGCCACCACCACCGTCGGTCTGGAATTCTTTGGCGAGAGCGTAATCGTGCCCGGTCAGATCGCGGATCGTGTAGTCGTATTCAGCATTGGTGAGACGACGCATGGTCACAGGCCCAGGATCGCCAGATTGGGCGATCGCCAGTTTGTCCAGCTCCTGAGTGACCCAGTCAGTGAGTAACTTCTCTTCGTCCGGCAAGAGTTGGTGTGCCTTTTTGGGCGGCATGTCGCCATTGACGATGGTGTCGAGCACATCTTCCCAGACGGTGAACTCCTTGGCCATCTGTGGATCGCTTGATAGGCGCTTCAAGTCGACGTCGCCTTTGGTTTTTTCGCCGCCATGGCACTCGTAGCAGCGGCTGCTGAAGACTGACTCAGCAGCCGTCCAATCAATGGCCATGGACGGCGACGCGAAGCCAAGCATGGCGGCGGTGCCTGCAAGAAGAAGGTTTTTTGGGGGTGTCATTTGCAATTGGGGGGGCTGCCCAGTGCCACAAGAGCGGAATCTGAGCCACAATTATATACGAATCCGCTGCTGAATCCTTTGCGGGCTTCCCTCCGCACAAGCCCCCACTTTCGGGGGATGGGGGCTCGTTTCACTGGATGGAGCCGTGGCCGTCCCGCTGGCTTTGGGCGAAAGCCATGTCAGCCTCGAAGAGTTGCAAAAAAAATCTTCACACACAAAATTCGTCCCCGGTGTCGTTAAGGTTGTGAAGAACGAAACTGCGATGATCTCTGCTGCGAACAGTTGGAATGAGTGTTTTGAGCGTCTGGCACCTCGGCTAGTGCTCTACGCACGCCAAATCACCGGCTCCCTTGAGGATGCGGAAGATGTGGTGCAGATGGCCTTCGTTCGCTGGTGGAGGCGTTACCCGGACGGTGATGAATCCCAGGTGCCGCTACTCTACGCGGCCGTTCGGACGATCGCGCTGGACCTTCGCCGTGGAGACCAGCGTCGCCAAAATCGTGAGCAAGCTGTCACGACGGAGGCTCCGGTGTTTTTTGATACCGTTCTCGAAGACAAAGAACGTGGAGCGCTGGTCTCGGAAGCTCTGAGGGAGCTTTCTCCGGTGCAGCAGGAAGTAGTAACTCTTAAAATCTGGGGCGGGCTGACCTTTGCGGAGATCGCTGGCATGTTGGGCGAGTCCATCAATACCATTACTTCACGATACCGTTACGCGCTGGGCTCGATGGAGAAGCGCCTAGCACCGCTGCGCGAAGATTTGCTGTCCCCGCCCGCCACTGCGATGCCAGCCTACCCGAAAACTGAACCGGAGATGTTGTCATGAAAAAGATCCCAGACATTGAAACCCTGATCTCAGATTTGCGTCCGGCGGGCGTGTCCCGTTCTCTGCGTGAGCGGATTGCTGCAGACCTCGATATGGATGAGCAATGGATGAAACCTGAAGCGGTGTCTGCCATCCGTCCTCAGCAGAAGCTTTGGTGGCAACCAATGACGTGGTCAGCCATCGGCGCTGCCGCTGCGGTAGTCGCCATGCTGGTGATGCCTGCACGCAATGCGCCGCAATCCGAAGTCGCTACGCAGGCAACCCCGTCAAAGCCGCCAGTGCTGCTGGATGCGAAAAAGATGCTGCCTGTTTCGACCACTCGGGAGGTGCTCAGCGCTGAAGATCAAGGCATCCGCTACAACGCGCAGAATCAACCGGAGCAACACCTCAAGGTGCATGGTGTGGAGCGGCGCATCTGGATCGATCCCCGCGATGGTTCCCAATACTTGATCGAGATTCCCATCGAAGACCGCATGGTCTTGCCGGCGAATTTTCAATGATCTGCCGCGTCACTTTTTTAATTCCCCCCCCAAAACCTGAAACCAACCAACGCCCATGAACTCTAAATCCATCCTGACGGCCTGCCTCACTGCGGGCGCTGTCCTGTCCGCGGCACCGCTGCGGGCGCAGGAGGCGGCGTCTCCTGCTGTAGAAGAGGTCAAGAAGCCTGAGGTCGCGAAGCCGGAGCGAGCGGCAGAGAAGGCAGAACGGAAGCGTGAGCAT
>CAZCAL010000500.1:0-3132 GCA_964496625.1 uncultured Verrucomicrobiaceae bacterium
CCCTGGGGCACAGCCCATGCCGTCTTGGCTGCGGAGAGCTGCATCAACGAACCCTTCCTGATGATCAATGCGGATGACTTTTACGGGCAAGATGCCTTCCAAAAAATCGGGCAAGACCTCATCAGTGATCGACCTGATGACGGCATCAGTCACTACTCGATGGTCGGCTTTTATCTCAAAAACACGCTTTCAGACTTCGGTAGCGTGGCACGCGGCGTCTGCACGCTCAGTGAGAGCGGCACCCTCGACTCCGTGACTGAGATGACAAAGATCTTCAAAACTGAAACCGGTGCAGAGAATCGCGAAAACCCTGAAAACCCAGTCATCCTAACGGGCGAGGAAGTTGTCTCCATGAACTTCTTTGGATTTACACCCGACATCTTTGCTCGACTCCGTGCAGCCTTCGTATCCTTCCTTGCGACCAGCGGCCAAGATTTGAAGGCGGAGTGCTTTGTGCCCAAAGAAGTCGATGTACTCATCAAAGCAGGTCAGGCAGATGTGCGGGTCATGGAAAGCACCGGCAAGTGGTTTGGAGTAACCTATCCAGAAGATAAAGAGGAAGTCATGAAGTCCATCCGCGCACTCGTCGAAGCAGGTGAATACCCAGCCTCACTCTGGGCGTAAGAGAAAGCATGTCCATCTCCACCCGACGCGGCGACTCCGGCCAGACAGACCTTCTTTTTGGCCGCCGCCGCGCCAAATCTCACCCACGTATTCATGCGCTGGGTGCGGTGGATGAGCTGAATGCGGCACTCGGGCTAGTGCGAATCAAAGCCCAGCAGTCAGAGACCGCACCGTTTGCAGACAAGGTGCAGATGACCCTCATCGCCCTAATGGGAGAGCTGGCCACCGCGCCTGGAGACGAGGAGCGCTATCGTAAAAGCCACCCGCAGATTATCACTGGCGATGATGTGCAATGGCTGGACGACTGGGTCGCGAAACTGGAGGCAGGTCCAGCCGGGACCTTTGATGGATGGAGCCTCCCAGGGGCAGCCGGCAGCGAGGCCGGTGCGCACCTCGATATCGCCCGCACGGTCTGTCGCCGTGCGGAGCGGGTCATCGCAGATCTTGACGGCGGCAGCGAAGCCGTGCCAAACCCCGACGTGATGCGCTACCTCAATCGCCTCTCCGATGTCCTCTGGCTCTTCGCTCGCTGGGAAGAAAAAGCCAACGCGAAGCCATGAATCTGCTCCGCAAAAAAGCGGTGCAGCGGCTCACCCTAGCCTGCGCCATGTGGGGCCTTAGTTTTCCCGCCATCAAGGCGCTGAACTTGGTGCAAAATGCCGTCGAAAGCTGGGAATCGTCCGCCGCGATTATGATCGTGCGTTTTGGGCTCAGTGCCGCACTCTTGCTGCCCATCCTCATCGCTACAAAGACCCATTTTCGTTTCACGAAGCCTGAAATTCTGCAAGGCATCGGGCTCGGATTCTTCGGTGGATTCGGGATGCTTTTGCAAGTCGATGGACTCGCCTACACGCAGGCCTCTACCTCCGCCTTTTTAACGCAGGGCACCGTATTCTTCATTCCGCTGCTAAAGTCATTGTGGAGCCGAAGCCTACCCACTGCCAGGGAGACCATCTGCTGTCTCATCGCTCTCTCAGGACTCTCCATCCTCTCAGGGCTGGATTGGAAAAACCTTAGCCACATCGGACGCGGCGAGGCAGAAACCCTTGGTGCCGCCGCCTTTTTTACCGGACACATTCTCATGCTTGAGCCACGTGCCTTTGCAGAAAACAATCCACTTCGAGTCTCGCTGATCATGTTTACCCTGATCTCGCTCTTCTGTCTGCCCCTCTACCTCGGAAATGGCGGCACCATTTCGCACCTTTCCGTCAGCGTTAGTGATCTCCGCGCGGCGAGCCTCCTCGCTGTGCTTGTCGGACCATGCACTCTCCTAGCCTTTCTCTGGATGAACCGCTGGCAGACCCACGTCACCGCGACCACTGCGGGCCTAATCTACTGCCTGGAGCCCGTCTTTGCGAGCATCGCCGCACTGCTGCTCCCCGCCATCCTCTCCCAGGCGATGCATCTGGACTACCCCAATGAAACCATGACCACCGCCCTAACTCTCGGAGGAGGGCTCGTATTAGCAGCCAACTTCTTCATCCAATGGCCCGCGCCGAAAAACAGTCCCGGCCCGTTGAATGAACACGGTATTTGACGGCCCTGACTACTTCTTCTGCCAGAAGAATCGAAACCGCCGTCTTGGCTCCGGCGTAGCCACAGGGATCACTGGTTCCGCTTGTCTTACGACGACGGGTTCTGGAGCGCGACGCTCTGGCTCTGGCCCCTCAATCACCACGGTCATGCCCTTGGAGATCAGCTTCACTAGACGCACCACGTCCCAGTTTGCCGTGCGCATGCAGCCATGGCTAGAACTGCGCCCAATCGTCTGCGGTGAATTCGTACCGTGGATACCAATGCCGGGCCGATTTAGCCCGATCCACATCACGCCCACAGGGTTATTGGGTCCCATCGGCAATTCATAAAACACCTCGCTGCGCACCCCATAATTGAGGACACTCTCATCCCAACGAAACGTTGGCATCTGCGCAATTCCAACAATTTTCCACGTTCCCGGAGGCGTCGCCAAATGACCACTCCCAGGCGTAATTGGCAAGCTGGCCAGCAATTTGTCACCGTCCCAAACGCCCAAGACTTTCTTTCGCGTATCGATCTTGATGACACGAGCTAAAAACTCAGGAACTTCCGGCAGACGACCAATCTGGACTAGTTCCTCAATCAGGAACGGCTCCACGTTGGGCACCTTCACCACATCACCCACCTTCAGCGAGTGCATCTTCAGCGGTTGATTGATGAACTCCAGGAGTTCTGGCGAGCAATGGAAACGCTCCGTCAGGAACTCCAGCACCGAATCGTACGGCAGGTATTTCTTTTTGCTCTGCGCAGATGGCTTGCTCGGCAGATCCCCCACAAACTTCAGATCCTCCTCTCGGATGGTGTAGGTCGTATAGCTTTCGCCTACACTAGCGAGATCCAAAGAGTGATCCACCACCTCAGTTTCAGGCAAGCCATTCGCCTGCTGATAGCGCTTCAGAGCGACCGAAGTAATATCCCCTGGCCGCCCATCCACCTTCCCCGGCCCAAACAGCTGGCTATCGAGAAAGATCT
>CAZCAL010000501.1:0-3124 GCA_964496625.1 uncultured Verrucomicrobiaceae bacterium
CTCCGCATTGGGCATGTAGCGTGAGATTACGCTCGTCCACCTCGATGATTTGGTCCATCTGGGCCACACACAAGACGAGGCAGCCATCTATCGGCACACTGCCGCCACTGAGACCAGTCCCTGAACCACGGGGAACCAGAGGCACCCGGTGCTCGCGGGCCAAGCGCACACACTTTGCGACTTCCTCAGTCGTATGGGGGAAAACCACAGCACCCGGCCGCCCCTTCAGAGCTGCCGTTCCATCAAAACCATAGGGTAAGATGTCTTCAATCGCCGTCAGCAGGTTTTCACCGCCAACAATCTCCCTCAATGAGTCCAAAAATCGTGCGTCCATGAGCAATCCAATCTTATTGCACGACGGTGATCTGATCTGGAAGGCTTACGCGGAGTTGCAGGTTCTCCTTGAACCTGTCCACCTTGCCAGACGCCTGAATCCGTTTGCCAACGAGGCTCTCCAGATCCCATTCATTCGATGCCTGCATCGAAGTATTGCTGATAAAAATTTGGAATGGACTGCCGTCAAACTCCAGCAACTTGTGGCCAGACGCTCCCAGCGTAGCGACTCTTTTCACTTGTCCAGCCACCGTGACTTCCTTCTGGAAGTTGGCTTCGAGGGAGGCGGTATCCGTGACATCAATCGCAGCGCCAGTTGCCGGAGCCGCAGGTGCAGGTTTCGGGACCGGTGCGGCAGGGACGGCGGCGATGTCTGCTGCGCTAAATCCTAAGACCTCAAGCAAACGCTTCCTGCTTCGGTCGGAGAGATTGCTGATCTGCACATCTTTTTCGATACCGCTGCGCTGGGTAAAGAGCACGTGACCAGGTGCCACCGTGCGCACCTTTGCCTCCATCATCGTTCCGTCGGAAAGGACCCACGACTCATACGACGACTGCGCCTTTAGGCTGGGCACCAAAAGGGCCGAGACCAATATCGCATACAGTGAAAAGCACCACATTTTCATAAGTGGCCAGTCTCAGCGGCACAGAGACGGTATCAAGCAAGAATTCGCGTCATCTTTGCCCATTAAGGCTGAGTTGCGAGGCTGGAGGTGATCCAGTCATAGGCAGCGAATCGCTCGACGTCTGGAAAGTCATGCTCACTGTCTGGGTGAGTGACCTTCAATGCATCTGCGGCACCATAAAGTGCATACACCGGACGTGCCGCCGCGACAATGCGATCCACGCTGTCCCAGTGAAAATTAGCATCGCGCAAAGGTGCATTGGCAAAGAACTTCCGTGGAGCAAGGCAGGCCACCAATTCATAAAAATCAAAGGGCACCTTGGCCGCATCAGTCAAATAGTCTGCCATGCGGGGCATGTAGCGCTCCTGAGTCCAGCCCTTGATGTTTCCACCGTAGTAGTCCAGATAGGAATCAAAGCCGCAGCTCGAAACCACCACTTTCACCCGCTCATCATGCACTGCGGTGAAGATCGCATTGTGCCCTCCTAGCGAGTGACCTATCGCCGCATACCGACCATGAATGACAAAGGGCAATTCATCCAGAAGATCCATGGCCCGGATGTTGTCCCAGATGGCCTTCATCGTACCGCTCTGATAGCCCAGCGCTTTCAGGTCGGGCTGATACTGCGCAAGCTGCACATAGCTGGGCGCAATGGTAACGAATCCGCGCTCTGCAAGCTCGGCGGCATACTGGCGGTGCGGCTTGCCACCCAGCCCCACGACCACTTTGTATCCGATGTTGTTTTCCGTCGGATGTAGGCAGAGCACTGCATTCGCCTCCTTGCCAGCGAGGGCGATTTTGGGGATGCACAGAAAGGCAGTCGTTCTCGAACCGGGCTCAGATGCGTAGCTGATCGCCCTCCGCACATAGCTGCCACAGTCAGCCTCCTCCTCTACCTTCACATCAAGCGCACACCGTTTTTCCTCGCCGGGGAGAGACCCCGCGACGGAATGAAAACCCTTCAAGATCTCTGCCCGCCGCGCAGCCCATTCCTTGGCCGTCGATGCTTTTCCCACTGATCCATCAGTCGCATGATACTCCAGCAGATCACTGCGACTGAGTCCGCGTATTTTTGGCAGCGCATCTTCCGCCGCCGCGGAAATCAACATGACGGCACAAGCAGCAAGGACAGTCGTTTTTGTTTTCATGGGGAGAGCGCCCCCCAGCGTTAACTAACCTCCGCAGGCTCTGCTTCGACTTCGTCTTTCCGGGGTGGCCAAACGATACGGAACAGCCCCTTGATGTCTTCCAAGATCATGTAACAAACCGGCACCAGAAACAGGGTGATTGCCGTGCTCAACAGAATGCCATAGCCCAAACTCACCGCCATTGGGATGAGGAATTGGGAGGTGGTGGACTTTTCGTAAATCAGGGGCATCAGCCCTGCAAACGTCGTGACGGAGGTAAGCAAAATCGGGCGGAAACGCCTCGGTCCCGCACGCAGCACCGCCTCCAGCAAAGTAGCGCCTTGAGCCCTTGCCTGATTCACGTAATCCACCAAAACGATGCTATCATTCACCACTACCCCGGCCAGTGCTAGGATACCGAAGACACTCAGCATGCTCAGTGGCAACCCATGCACCATGTGTCCCAAGACAGCGCCCAAAATTCCAAACGGGATGACCAACAAAACGATGAACGGCTGCGTGTAGGATTTGAAAGGAATAGCCAGCATCGTGTAGATGGCCAAGGCCAGCAATACCGCAGCCAAAAGACTGGATGAGGCGGCTTCTCGCTCGGACTTAGCCTCGCCCTCATAGCTCCACGAAACTCCCTGGTGATTCTTCAGGAGATCATCAATGAAGACTCCCAACTGGGTCTTGATGGCATCAACATCAGTCGTTCCCTTCTCCGCATCCGCCGTGATGTTGATGGCGCGCTTGCGATCCACTCGCTTGATCGAAGTGAAACTTTTCCCGACATCCAGCTTGGCGACTGCATTCAGCGGGAACTCCACTCCTTCGGAATTTCGAATTCGCATGGTCTCCAGCGTCGCAAGGCTCTGCCTCTCTGACTTTGGATAGCGAACAAAGACCCGCACTTCGTCGGGCCCACGCTGAAGACGCTGGACCTCACTACCGTAAAACGCCTGGCGCACCTGACGGGCCAAGTCGGACACCGTGACCCCAAACTGCCGCGCCTCAGGCTTCAGTTGAAACTGGATT
>CAZCAL010000502.1:0-3073 GCA_964496625.1 uncultured Verrucomicrobiaceae bacterium
CCTTGATTGCCGGACTCATCGCAAGCGTTTTGCACCTTGGCCAACCACTACGCGCATGGCGGTGCTTTTTGGGCTGGCGCAAAAGTTGGTTGAGTCGGGAGATTGTTGTTTTCGGTATGTTTGCAGCCGCAGGTGGGGCTGCCCTTTTGAGCGCAATCCCTGCTTGGCTGGCCGCTGGCGCAGGCGCGCTGGGCGTCTTCTGCTCCATCATGGTCTATGTGGACACTCAGCGTCCTGATTGGAGAGTCAGCAGAACCACTTTAGCATTTGGCGGCACCTGTGCAGTGGCCTTCAGTTCTGCTTTGTCCATTTACAACACAACCCTCGTCTGGATACCCGCTTTGGTGATCATGATAAAAGCAGTTGGGATTTCTTCGCCTTGGTTTAGGGATCGACAGGGTTACACTTCACTGATGCACTTCAAGGCCTTGCCTGGGTGGAGTTTTGGCTATTTGATCGCAAGCGCGCTCGCCATTCCGCTCCTTTGGATCAATCCCTTCTCTGCAACTGTCGCCGCCCTGACTGGAGAGGTTCTTGAGAGGGCGCTATTCTTTAAAACGGTTCGCGCATGGCGCATGCCCATCGTGTAGCAGTATGAAAGTACTCGATAAATCCCCATTCCGCGAACGCCACGGCCCTATGACCCGTGAGCTGCTCCTGCAACCCGGCAATTTTGGGCTGGGGAAGGTTCCAAGCGGCGCAAAACCTGCCTCCGTCTGCAAGTCGATCTGTGGCTTCTGTGCGACGGGATGTGGCTTGAAGATTCATCTCGATGCGGAGGGCCAAGCGATCAATGTCACTCCAGATCCTGATTATCCGGTAAACTCGGGGATGGCGTGCCCAAAGGGCTGGGAAGCATTGACTCCACTGGCAGCGACCGACCGTGCCACCACCCCGATCCTGGACGGTCTTCCTATCGATTGGCCCACGGCACTTGATGCATTCTGCACGAACTTCAAAGCGATCCAGCAGCGCCATGGCCCTGAAAGCATTGCGTTTCTCAGCACAGGCCAGATCATGGTCGAGGAGATGGCATTTTTAGGTGCGTTGGCGAAGTTCGGTATGGGCATGATCCATGGAGATGGCAACACTCGCCAGTGTATGGCGACGGCCGCCACAGCTTACAAGCAGGCGTTTGGATTCGATGCTCCACCCTTTACCTATGCAGATCTTGAGGAGAGCGACGTGTTAGTCTTTGTCGGTGCAAATCCCGCCATTGCCCATCCCATTATGTGGCAGAGAGTCGAGCGCAACCCACACTCTCCAAAGATCATCGTCATTGATCCCCGGGCCACTGAAACGGCGATGGCAGCGACGCAGCACCTGGCAATCCAACCGAAAACGGACATCATTCTCCTCTACTGCATTGCTCATGAGTTGCTTCGCAAAGGGCGTATTGATCGTGAGTTCGTCGCAAATCGCACCAATCATTTTGAAGACTTCGCGAAGTTTCTGGAGCCCTACGATCCCAACACCTATCTACCAACGATTGGCCTGAAACGGATCGATTTCGATCGCTGTGTCGAAGCAATCGCTCAAGGCAAGCGAGTCTCGATGTGGTGGACGATGGGGATCAATCAAGGTCACCAGGCAACACGCACAGCGCAGGCTATCATCAACCTCTGCCTGATGACCGGAAATATTGGGCGACCTGGAACCGGCCCAAACTCTATCACGGGGCAATGCAATGCGATGGGGTCACGTCTGTTTTCCAATACGACCAACCTTCTAGGTGGACACGATTTCACCAATCCCGAACATCGCTTGAAGGTGGCCAAATCGCTCGACATCCCCTTTGACCGAATTCCCAGCGAAAACAGTCTCGCCTATGACCAAATCATTGAGGGCATTCACCAGGGCAAAATCAAGGGTCTGTGGATGCTGGCGACCAATGCAGCCCATTCCTGGATTCAACAGGATACCTTTACCGAAGCCGTAAAGAAGTTGGAGTTCTTTGTGGTGCAGGACATGTATGCGACGACTCAGACGGCAAGGCTCGCAAACTTAGTCCTGCCAGCGGGAGGATGGGGAGAAAAAGAGGGAACTTTCATCAATGCCGAAAGGCGTTTGGGAGTGTCCCGGAAGGTCTCCCGCGCGCCCGGTGAAGCTCTCGCCGACTTTTCGATTTTTCGGCTCATCGCAGATGCTTGGGGTTGCGCGGATCTGTTCAAGCGGTGGACTTCGCCAGAAGCTGTGTTCAAACTGCTACAGGGAGTGAGCGCCGACCAACCGTGCGACATTTCCGGAATTCTTGGATACGGTATGCTGGAGTCTCTCGGCGGTATCCAATGGCCTTTCACAGCTTCAAACACCATTGAAAGGAGCGAACGAAGACTCTTTGCTGACGGTCTATTTTTCACACCCGACCAAAAGGCCCGCTTTCTCTTCGAAGCACCGGTCGCCTTGCCGGAGCCGACAGATAGTTCGTTTCGATTCACCCTTTTGACTGGTCGTGGCAGCAGCGCCCAATGGCACACAGAAACCCGGACAGGAAAGTCCGCCATTTTGAGAAAGTTGCACTCGCCAAAGCTTCTTGTGGATCTCCATCCGGACGATGCAAAGCCGCTGGGAATCAATAGCGGTTGCCGTGTGCAGGTCCGCACACGAAGGGGACAGCTGTTTGCATACGCTCGCATCACGACAACGATCCAGCCTGGGCAACTGTTCTTGCCGATGCATCATCAGGAGGTGAATCGGCTCACAATGGCGGTTTTTGACCCACACAGCCGCCAACCCAGCTACAAGGCGTGTGCCGCTGCGGTGGCACCTGCTTGATTCACACCTATTCTCTTGTGAGATCGGCAGACCTTGGTTTATTCGAGCCCATGCTCGAACTCCTCCAGCTCTCCCACACTTCCGTGCGCCGCGGTCAAGATTCTGAAAAACCAGATCTTGATGGCGTCAGTTTCGCCGTTCCCGCTGGTCACCTAATGGCCATCGTCGGACCCGTGGGTTGTGGCAATGGGGAGCTACTCAGCATGCTAAGCGGTCAGTCGCAGGCTGATCGCGGCGCACTCCTTTGGCGCGGACTGGATGTGGCTAAAAGGCAGATTCCTGCCAATGACATTGGTTA
>CAZCAL010000503.1:0-3024 GCA_964496625.1 uncultured Verrucomicrobiaceae bacterium
CGTCCTCACCGGGCTCGACTTCATGGACGTGCTGAGGGAACTCGCCCGAAACGGCATCACCTCGGTATTGATTGAAGGCGGGGGGATCATTCTCGGGCAGGCCTTTCAGTCCAGGCAGGTCGATGAAGTGTATTGGTACATCGCGCCGCGTTTATGCGGCAGCGGCCGTCCCTCCATCGCAGGCATGCCGCTACCAAGCTCCGTCGAACTCGATGACGTCCGGCTATTGCCCATCGGAGACAATGTCCTCGTCTCAGGTTACCCAAAGTGGAGCTCCCCCGCATGACAGAACCTCACCGCGCAGTTTTCTTTGATCGCGATGGCGTCGTGAACCTGTCTCCAGGCGCTGGCTATGTCACCCAATGGGCTGATTTCCATTTGAGTCCTGGCATTATGGACGCGTTACGCCTTTGCAAAGAACGCGGCTACTTGACGGTGCTTGTCACCAGTCAGCAGGGCGTCGGCAAAGGCGAAATGTCACAGGCCGATCTCGACGAGATCCACAGCCAGATGCAGTCGGCACTCGCAATGCAAAATGCTGCCTTCGATGGCATCTACGCCTGCACCCATCTCGCCGGGACCTGCACCTGCCGAAAGCCCAGCGCAGAGATGATCGAAAAGGCCGTCGCAGATCTCCACATTGATGTCTCACGCAGCGTGCTGATCGGCGATCATGATCGGGATATTCAGATGGCGCAGAACGGTGGCATTCCGATCACGATTCGCATTCGTGGCGAAAAAGAAATCACCGTGCCCGCAACGACCACGCTCGATTCAACCTCTGATCTGCGCGCCGCATTACTCAGACTGCTCTGATTTGAAGGCCCCAATCTTCCGAAACGCTCGCACCGCCAAAATAAGCGCCAGAGTATCAACCGCAGCACTCAGATAAAACGCCGCACCGGGCAGATGCACCGGAGCACGCTCCGAGATGAAGTAGCCAAAGAGCGTCGCCGCCGTCGGTGGCCCAATGATTCCAGCAACACTCGCCAGACTGTTCAGTGTTCCCTGCACTGCGCCCTGCTCATCCGCGCCGACAGATTGCGACACGATTCCCTGTGCCACAGGATTTGCGATGCCTGCCACACACCCAAAAACGATGATCGTGTAAATCATCCAACCCGTCGTCGCCGAACCAAAGCAGACATACTCCAACACACCGATACCGATGCCCCACAGCACCGCTCGCCTTTCACCGATCTTTGGGATGATAAACCGAGTCAATCCTCCCGACACGATGGCGGACGTAACGCCCACCAGCGCCAGGGAAAGACCCGTTTCACGGACCCCCCAGCCAAACCTGTGATCCATGTAAAGCACCCAAGTGCTGGGATAGACTTGATGGGCAAAGTTCAGCAAAAACCACACCCCAGCTAGCTCCAACACCATCGGGTAACGCCTCAATGCAAGTAAGGCACCAAAAGGGTTTGACCGCGACCAACTAAATTTGCGCCGATTTTCTGGAGCCAAAGACTCTGGCAAAACCAGCAAGCCGTACAGCCAGTTCACCAGGGTCAATCCGGCCGCAGCAAAGAAAGGCACACGCAGTCCATAATGGCCCAGCACCCCACCAATCGCCGGGCCCGCAATGAAGCCCAAACCAAAAGCCGCCCCAACCAAACCAAAACTTTGTGCCCGCTTTTCTGGCGGTGTGACGTCCGCAATGTAGGCCGTCGCAGCACTGTAGTTAGCACCAGTGATTCCGGAGATCATTCGACCAATAAAAAACCAGCCAAGTGACGGAGCAAATGCCAGCAAGAGATAGTCGATTCCGCTCCCAAACACCGATAGTAAGATTACCTTCCGGCGACCCACCTGATCCGACAAACTCCCCAAAAACGGCGCACACAGAAACTGCATCCCTGAATACAACGCCGCCATCAGTCCGACCATCTGCGCCGCCTGCTCCACATCCCCGCCTTTGAATTCCTCAATCAGCTTGGGCAGGATCGGCACAATCAGACCCACCCCCAGAATATCCAGGAAGAGGGTGATGAAGATAAAGGCGACAGCAGGTTTGCGAGAGAGTGACATCAGAGCCATCAGCCATGCCACACCCCCGCCCACCACGCCACTGAGGAAACATCCAAAGTGGCAAACTGCAGCGCTCGGCGCCGCACCTTACTTCGCTGATTCAGCGTTCCAGACCTTGATCTCATCGAACCAGCCACTCTGACCCGCCACGCCGAGTTCGATCTTCGATTTGGTAGCATGTCCGATGCCGGGCGATTTGAAAAACGCCACCGCTTTGCCATCAATCGTTACGCGCATGGCCTCACCCACAGTCTCGACAACCAAGTCGTAGGTCTTGCCCTTTTCCAGGGAGACAGGAAAGGTGGCGGTATGGCTGGCGAGCAGGTCGTTGATCGCTTTCTTGTTTTTTACAGGGTCGTTCTTCAGTTCGATCAGCGCGTTGCTCTGTGAGCCATCGCGCTCATCCATGATCACCACGTTGGTCAGGCTCACGCGAGCGCGGCAAAGGTGCCCGTAGTGGGAGCCCTCAAATTTCCGGTCATCAAACTCGACATCCATCATCGTATTGCCGTCGAACTTGATCTTCACCTCAACAACACTGTCGCGAGTCGGCAATTCCAAGCCATAAACGGCTGCGTGCGCCTTGATGACAGACTTTCCGTCCTTGGAGGGCTCGTCCTTCACTCGCGTTTGGGTGCCCTTGAGCATCCCGTTCTCCCAGGTAAAAGTGTCAACCACACGATGCCACTTCGCATCATGTGTCGTGCCATCCATGTTATCTTCAAACAGCAGATTCGTCTTTTTCGCGATTGAGTGCGAAGGGATGGATGGAGTTCCAGAGTAAGCTGAAGAAACGGCAATAGCACAAATGGCGGCAAGGATGGATGGGCGGAGCATAAGGTTGAATGGAATTAAGAAACTGCGATTGGCCCGCCCTTTTTGGACGGTGGTATGGAAACGCAAAGCGCTTCAGATTCGTTCAGAGAAAAACCGAACCCAGCCCCGGCTCAATGATCCCCCCGAGCCGCAGGCTCCTTGGACTGCGGCAGG
>CAZCAL010000504.1:0-3002 GCA_964496625.1 uncultured Verrucomicrobiaceae bacterium
AGGCGTGGTTGAGGTGAAGTCTTCCGCAGGGGAGAGCCGTCTCGGGGGCGAGGATTACACCGACGCTCTGGAGAAGTGGCTGCGGCAGAAGGGAGAGTGGAAGCCTGAGGCTATCGCGGCCTTGCGTTGGCGGGAAATGGTGGAGCAAGTGAAGCGGGAGCTTAGCGCTGGCGAGACTGCAACGATCATGATCGAAGGCAAAGAACTGACGGTGTCTCGGGCTGATTTTGTGGCGGCGACCCGCGAATTGACGGCTCGATTGCGGCCTGTCGTGCGGCGTTGTTTGAGCGATGCAGGGATTACACCGGCGCACCTTGACGGTGTGCTTTTGGTCGGTGGTGCCAGTCGCATGCCTCTGGTCGTCTCATCACTGACAGAAGATCTTTTGCAGGAGCCAAGCAGGACCCTCGATCCAGACCGTGTGGTGGCCCTGGGCGCGGCGGTGCAGGCGGCGCTGATCGGTCGGCAGGCTGCCGTGCGGGACTTGGTGTTGACGGACGTTTGCCCGCACACTTTGGGCGTGGCGGTGACGAAGCAGTTGGCTCCTGGGCAGATGCAGGAAGGCTACTTTTCGCCCCTGATCGACCGCAATACGACGGTGCCTGTGAGCCGTTCCGATCTGTTCCACACGCTCCATCCGCAGCAAGACGAGATCCTGCTGCAGGTTTATCAAGGCGAGGGGCGGATGGTGAAGGATAACCAAAAAATTGGTCAGGTGCGTGTCACCGGTCTGAAAACTCATGCAGGCCAAAAACAGCCTGGAGAGATCGATGTTCGCTTCACCTATGACATGAACGGCATTCTTGAGGTCGAGGTTACGATTCTGCACAGCGGAAAGAAGGTGACGGAAGTCTTTGAGCAGCGCCCCGGCACGATGAGCAAGGAGGAAATCCGCGAAGCGATCGAAAGGCTATCACCTCTCAAAGTACATCCACGCGACACGCCGCCGCATCGGGCTCGGCTGGAGCGGGCGGAGCGGCTGTATCAAGATTTGCGCTCGGTGGAAAGATCCATTCTGACCTCGCTGATCGATCAATTTGAGCGCGCACTGAGCACTCAAGAATCAGGGCACATCCGCACGGCTGCGGCCGAATTGGATAGCTTTATGAGTCCCTATTTTCGTGATGACTCATGATGGAGAATCCTTGGGCGATTCTGGGGCTGGACCCGGCTGCAGCCACGGAGAAAGACGTGAAGGTGGCCTATGCACGGCTGATTCGCCAGTACCGTCCAGATGCTGATCCCGAGGGCTTTCAGCGAGTGCGTCAGGCCTATGATTCTGTGCTGGCGCAGATGAAGGACCCGAACCGGGAAGCGATGATTGAACTGTCATCGCCAGTCTCACACGAGGAAGATACCTCTCCGCCAGTGTCGTTGCCTCCTTCCGTGATGGAGGCGCAGATGATGCTGAAGGTGGCCTTGGATACGAAGGACCCTCTGAAAATTGGTGATGCGTCCAATGAGTTGCAGAAGCGTTGCCTAGATGCGCGACCTGGATTCTTGGGTATCGAACTTTGGAACCAGGCGCTCTATCAGCTCTTTGATGGTGATGTTGAAAAGTTGGTGGAGGTGGTTCGTTTTGGGCAGTTGATCGAGGAGTTACGTCACGGTCAGGCGAAAGTTTGTCATGCGGTAATTGGCTGCTGGGTGGACCAGAAGAACTGGGTGCAGTTGCAGACCTTGGCTGACTGCGTTGAAAAGGAGCAGGCCTCATTGGCAAATGCTACAGCAGCCTCCGTGGCGGTTCGTTTGGGTCTTTTGTTTTCCTTTAAGCAGCCTCATCAGGCACAGAGGCTGGCGCATTTGGCCTATCCGAATCTATCGCTCGATTCACGCGATGGACAGGTGCATCAGGTGGAGCAGCAGGCTGCGCTTGGGGCGTGTTTCCTGGGGTTTCCTGCCCAACAGGCGGAGTTTTGGCAGCAGCGATTTGATGATCCCAATGGCGAAGGTTTCGATTGGGAGTCACCTGCTGCCCTGGCGGCAAGGCGGTTTCTGGTGGGCACGCGACAGCCCGACTGGCCTGGGTTTGGCTTTGTGCAGCGGGTGGCCTCTGAGGCGTGGTGGAATGAATTCGAGAACGCGATGAATCGGCGCGCTGGTCAATTGGGTCCGCTGCCGCCGGCGAAGAAATGGTGGGAGGCTTCACCGTGGGCCGTGGTATCCGTTGTTTTTCTGCTGTTCCGACTGCTGAGCGCGTTCATGGAGGACGATCACTCGCGCTCGTCTCTACCGCCACGCCCTACTCCGGTGCCGTCACAGGCGGTGCTGCCTCAAAGGCCGCCTCCTGTTGTATTAAACCCTTCGACGGCGGACTATAGCTTGTTTTCAAACTCGCAGACAGACGTGCAGGATGCGGCCTTGGCGAGTTGTCGTGCTCAGCTCGAACGATTGGTCAAACGCAGGCCACAGATAAAAGAGGAAGTGTCGCGTTTGGCTCGCGCCAATCGCGATGAAGTCCGTTCAGCATTTGCAGGGTATCAGCAAACTTTAGTGGGGCGATCCGCTGCGCTGGATTTGGCCTGTGGCTTGCTCTGGAATGAAGAGACGGATAACGATGTGCGATTGTTAGCCGTTGAGTTTTTGGCTGACGGTCTGTCGGCCGCGCAGTTGCGGGAACTCCTTTCGGTGACGGCTCAAGGCAACGCATCGATGAAAAGTGCGACAGTGGAATGCATCCGACGGTTTCGTACGCTGCGCTCGACCGATGCATTGCCGTCAGAATTAACCCAGTTGACTGATCTGTTAAATAAGGCCAGCCGGCGGTAAGTCGGATAGAATTCCACTGGTGGGAGCGTTTCCAAATCTGGAAACATGGCGACTCTTACCCAACAACAACCCATACACGTCTCTGACGACTCCGCTGCACCGGGAACGGAACGCACGCTGGCGATCTTAGAGGTCCTCGGGCGGCATCGCGCGGGGCTGAGTTTGACGGAAATAGCCAGGGAACTGGCCTTGCCCGTGAACTCGGTCTTACGCATTGCGGGCACCCTGCATAC
>CAZCAL010000505.1:0-1080 GCA_964496625.1 uncultured Verrucomicrobiaceae bacterium
GGTTCATGCAGCTTTACCGCACCACCAATGGATTTTTTGTCAGCCGGAATGATGGGACTCATCGCCTTGCGGACACGGATTGGGATCAACTTTGGAATCGGGAGGATTTGCCTGGCTATTTGGCGGGTGTGATTTCGCCAGATGCACTGCCGGATGCGACAGAATGGCTTGCGCCGATCGGGACGCAGGAGGTGTGGGCTGCTGGCGTGACTTACTTCCGCAGCAGGACTGCGCGGATGGAGGAAAGCAAGGACGCGGGCGGAGGTAGTTTTTATGACCGTGTTTATGAGGCAGAGCGGCCTGAGATTTTCTTCAAAGCGACGCCTCAGCGTGTGGTTGGGCCAGGGGGCGCGATGCACTTGCGCTCGGATTCAAAGTGGATGGTTCCAGAACCTGAATTGACCCTGGCGGTCAATGCGCGCGGCGAAATCATCGGCTACACAGTGGGCAACGATCTGTCCTGCCGCGATATTGAGGGTGAAAATCCGCTCTATCTGCCGCAGGCGAAGTGCTTTGCTGGATGCGCTGGTCTGGGGCCCTGTGTGCTGATTCAATCCTCTCCACCAGCTCAGGAAACTCGGATCGCTTTGGTCATTGAGCGTTCTGGAGCGGTCGTATTTGAAGGTGAAACGACGCTGGCTCAGTTGAAGCGCACGCCTGCGGAGTTAGTCGGCTTTTTGTATCGCGATAACACCTTCCAACAGGGCACCTTTTTGATGACGGGCACAGGCATCGTTCCGCAGGATGACTTCACTCTTCAATCCCAAGACATCGTTAAAATCACCATCGACGGCATTGGCACCTTGGCCAATGTGATGGGTTAATCCTTTCAACATGAACATCACTGGAAATCACTTTATTGCAGGGCGTGAGGTCGCGCCCACTGGTCACACCTTTCAAGCGCAGGCACCTGCCACGGGCAAAGCTCTTGATGGAGTCTTTGGAGATGCCTCTCACGCGGAGGCGGATGCCGCTATGCAGGCAGCTGATGAGGCCTATGATGCGCTGCGGCTTGCTCCTGTCGAGACACGCGCAGCCTTTTTGGACACTCTGGCAGACGAGATCATGGCCTTGGGGGAC
>CAZCAL010000505.1:1090-2945 GCA_964496625.1 uncultured Verrucomicrobiaceae bacterium
GTGCCCATGCAGAGACGGCCCTGCCGATGGCGAGGCTGACTGGCGAACGTGGTCGTGCGATGGGCCAGTGCAAAATGTTTGCGGCATTGATTCGCGATGGGTCATGGGCGCAGGCATCCATTGATCGTGCGCTGCCGGATCGACAGCCCGTGCCGAAGCCAGACGTTCGCAAGGTTCTCCTGCCTATCGGCCCTGTGGTGGTGTTTGGTGCCAGCAATTTTCCGTTCGCGATTGGCGTGGTGGGCACGGATACGGTGTGTGCTTTGGCTGCGGGGTGTCCGGTGGTGGTAAAGGGGCACCCTGCGCATCCAGGAACGTGCGAAATGCTGAGCCGTGCGGTGTATGCTGCGCTGGCAAAATGTGGCCTGCCAGCGGGTGCATTTTCTGTTTTGCATGGCAAGGGCAATGACATCGGCGTGACGCTGGTGAAGCATCCGCTGACACAAGCGGTGGCGTTCACTGGGTCGCTACGTGGTGGTCGGGCGCTGATGGATGTAGCTGCCGCACGTCCGCAGCCCATTCCATTTTATGGGGAGATGGGCTCAGTGAATCCTGTTTTTGTATTGCCGCAGGCCTTGGCGCAGCGGTCAGCGAAGATGGCGGAAGGTTACATCCAGTCGGTGAATATGGGCGTCGGGCAGTTCTGCACCAACCCGGCAGTCGTCGTCGGCTTGGCAGGTGATGGCTTGAACTCTTTCGTGGAAAGTGCTGCTGCGGAGGCTGCTAAGGTTTTGCCTGCATCCATGCTGCATCGCGGGATCTGCGAGGCCTACGAGGCTGGGACTGCCGTCTGGCATACGATTGACGGTTTGAAGCTTGCAGGCGAATCAGCCACGGCTGCGGATCATGCGGCGACGCAGGCAGCCTGCCGAATTTTTACGACAACCGTGGATGTGATGGAAAACAACGAGGAGTTGCGTCGCGAGGTCTTCGGACCCTGCTCGATTATCACCGAATGCGCGGATAAGGAAGAGATGCTGCGATTTGCTCGCGGGCTGGAGGGGCAACTTACGGCGGCGATTCATGGCACCGAGGAAGACTTGGCGGAGTTTGCCCCGCTGGTCCGTGTGCTGGAACGCAAGGTGGGTCGCATCATTTTCAATGGGTTTGGCACTGGAATTGAGCCTTGCCCCTCAATGCACCACGGCGGCCCCTACCCGGCGGCGAGTCATAGCTTCTTCACTTCCATTGGTACCTCGGCGATCTATCGCTTCGTCCGTCCCGTCTGCTACCAGAGTTTCCCTGATGCGGCCTTACCTGAGGCGTTGAAAAACGCAGGGCCGACGGGGGTCTTTCGGCTTATCGATGGAAAGCTGACGCAATCGGTGGCGTAGCCGAAGGCGTTTCAGGAGCGTTCTCTATCGCACCGGGGTGATAGACGCCCGGCTATAGGGCGTGTGATCGGCGGGAGTTGTAGCTGGCCTCTGTGAGACCTGAGGCCGGTGCCACTAAACTGCTGATCAGGTCGTGTAGAGCCGACGAGTCGTCGGCATTCCAAACGCAGGCGGCGGTTCTTTGGCGTTCTCTATCGCACCGGGTGTGATCGGCGAAGTTGTAGCTGGCCTCTGTGAGGCCGGCACCTTTGACGTGCCAAACTAAAGGCACCGTTGCCGAAGGGATTCCAAGAACTACTGGCTTGGCTTTCGGAAGTATTCGTCCCGCAGACGACGTAGTTCGTCGAGCCGGGCCGCCGTCATTGCGGGCGGACGGTTTTGCATGAGATCCTTGCGACGTACGAAGTGGTTATTCATACCATAGCGGCACCAAGGCCCGTCCGGGATCTCATTGATATCGACAAAGCGCCAGTCCACTTTTTGACCACTTTTAAGTGCGAGGAAATCGCGCACTGCTGGGG
>CAZCAL010000506.1:0-2837 GCA_964496625.1 uncultured Verrucomicrobiaceae bacterium
GGCTTCCAAATTAAGTATTTGCCTGATTTGTTCAGCGGGATGTGATTCAAGATCTTCCGGTGAAGGCAATTCAACGTTTCGCTCCTTCTTGGTCTCTGGTATTACAATTGGGGGAGTTTCGTCGCGGGCAATAAACTTCTTTATATCCTCAAGAAATTCACTAACCTCCCCATGCGCATCACCGTTTGAAGATAGCGAGTAACTAATTCGCAGCAGACCATAGTTTTCTGCGAACTCGTCTGTAGCCCGGTCATTTCTATGTGTTAACCAATAGTGCGAGCCAAACCTCACTCCATGATCCTTTAATCTCTGCAAATGATCAGCAATTGCGAAATCGTCAGCTGATATCCCTATGAACAAAAGCGTTCGCGAGCTAAAACACTGAACAAAAAAATCTTTGAAACTTGCCGTCTTGATGCGCACCAGATCTTCGGCCGTGAAAATCCAACTAGACTCATTCTGGAGTACTCCATGAAGATTTGTTACAAACGGCTTTCCGGCTTGGATTGTGTGCGCGTAATTTCCGACCTCGAGTCCAGAAAACTCGCTTAAAGGACGACTATTGTGCACTTCGGCATATGATCGACCTGCAAATCGATCAATATTTGTTGTAATCATTCCGGATATTCCC
Source organism: uncultured Verrucomicrobiaceae bacterium (assembly GCA_964496625.1). Lineage (GTDB taxonomy): Bacteria > Verrucomicrobiota > Verrucomicrobiia > Verrucomicrobiales > Verrucomicrobiaceae > JACKQF01. Next base: position 632 of record CAZCAL010000506.1, read on the forward strand.
AATCCCCAAAGGTTGCGATACACTGGTGGAGGGCTGCAATCGTCAGCCTTGGAAAAGGCACGTCGTATACTCTCGCGGTAACTAGTGTCACCCAGTGCCGTCTTTAAGTGTGAGAATGCCTGCCAGAAATTGTCTTCGTGATCTGCCAAATCTATCAGTAGCTTACGTCGCTTTGCTTCCTTTTTCTCTAGCGTATCTAGTTTCCCTATAGCATCGGCCGAAAGTTGCTTTTTCAGCATTGACCACACAGGCAGATTCGCCGGATGCTGTGCACTCAGCCCTGCGCCAGCGACGACTATAACTTGATTTGTACTCAGGGAGACTACCTCTCGCAGAGCCTTGTGGTTTTCTTGCTTTGAGTTGAACGCCATACCTTTAAATCCTCGTCACTTTATTGGATCTCGACTATTGCACGGCATCAAATAACTGTTGTAGGAGCAGTTGCCACGCATTTTTTTGGTAGCTTCTCGCCATCCCAAGGCAACTTTCTCCATTAAGTCTGTAATCCCCTGCAAGCACCTAAGAGCCCCCCCCGCGCTGACCTTTCCCCGACTCGGGGTCGTCCATCCGCCGAGCGGGGTGGCTTCCCAATTCCCGTCCGTCTGCTAGGAAATTGGTTTTGAGAGAAAAGATGACAACCAATGTAAATGTTGCCCTAACCGGTCTATCTGATCGCAAAGCGCGGGACGGGAGTGTTTGAAGAATCGATTTCCCACAGATTCAGTTCACCTCAGATGGGTCTGATTTACAGTTAGCGGCCGTGAGCTGAATCTGTGGGAGTTCTTATTTGGTTGTCATCTTTTTGCGTAAACCCGGATTATGCAATGGAGTAGGTGAACGGCGGCGGACGAGCCTCGATGTGTTGGAAGATGGAGTCCATCCAGGGGCGCTTGGAGCGAGTCAGTGAGAGCTTGAGCACTCGTTTGCGGGCGTGCTGGCTGACCCAGCCGCCTATTGCAAAGCAAAAGGATCTCAAGGTCGCCAGGGTGGCGGTGTTGTGGCTGTTGAGCGCGAAGTGCCGGAACAGGCTGATCAAGTTGTAGGCCACCCTGATGAACCGAAACGAGGCCTCCGTAGCCCAAAGCCGAGCTGCCCGGAGGCAGCGAGACAGACAGCCGCAGGCTGCGCGAAGGGCGAGGGAGCCGTGAGGCGGCGACCGAGTCAACTCCTGGAGGCAGAACGCATCGAGTCCAAAGTCCTGCTTGAGCGCACGGATGCGGTTTTGACTGCGGCTTCGCCTTGCCCTTCGGGCAGCCTTTCAGGCTGTCTATCTCGCTGCGCTCGGTTCGCAGTCCGCCCGGCTGTTGTAGATGTTCCAAATCTGGTCCAGCGGCAGGTTGAGGTTGGTCACATACAGGCTGAAGCGGTAGTCGGGCTGGTCCTCGAAGAGCAGTTTGCCTGCGGCCTGGAGGCGGCGGCTGGTCTGCTTGCGCACGACGATGTGTCGCCGTGCTTTGGCCTTGGGATTGGCTGGCTGATGTCGCCACTCTTTGACGGCGATGCCGGGGCAGACCTCCACCCAATCCTTCATGCCATAGACTTCATTCTTGAGGTTGGAGTAGGCTTTGGCTGCGATGATGTAGTTCACGCTGCGCTCTTCCAGCGCGCTGAGGATTTCATCCGTGTAAAAGCCGCAGCCGAGCGGAGGGAGACAGACTGCACGAAGTGCAGCCCAAAGGGCGTGCGGGGAGGGCGGCGGGAGCGAGTCAATCGGCGCGCACGAGGCCCACTTTGACTCCGGCGAGCGCTTCATCAAAAGTCTCGCGCATGAACTCCACACAGTTGGAGCACGCCGCCGAGCCGAAGCCCCGGGCCGGGGCTGAGACAGACAGCCACAGGCTGCCCGAAGGGCGAACCCGCCGTGAGGCGGTGGGTGAGTCAATTGCCGGGACGTAGCCAGGCGTTGGCCACCATGCGTGTCTGGCTGATGAAGGCGATGAGCGGATGGTGCGAGTTGCGGCCTTTGCGGTTGGGGTTGTAGCCTTTGGCAGAGCCTTCCTGGCTGCCCTCGCGGGTGATGACGGTGCAGCCGAGCGGAGCGAGACAGCCTGCCTTCAGGCAGCCGCGAAGCGGTGAGCGCCTTGGGGCGGCGCGAAGCAATCGAAGTCCACGGTCACCGCACCCATGTTGATCTGCTCGAAGAACCACTTCAATCCCTTGCGCCCCCTTCTATTGCATGATCCGGGTCAAAACGGAATATCGTCAG
>CAZCAL010000507.1:0-2831 GCA_964496625.1 uncultured Verrucomicrobiaceae bacterium
TTCCTTGATCCTGAGACGGGGAAGCTCCACCCCTACAACTCGTTTTACGCAAAGGGCAGCGAGTCGCCCAGGGGTGCCTGGGCGATGAGTTCCAACAAGCAGTATTGGTTCCAAGGGGGATCGCTCTACGCGGCCAGTGATACCATGTTGGAAAACCTGCCAACGGGGCCGATGAACATCAATGACTTTGCTGCGCTGTGTGGCAAGGACGCGGCCTGGGCTGAGAAACTCATCGCTGATAAAGTGGTACGAGTGAAGATTGAAAATGGAGAGCGAATGGTGCTCTTTGATCCGCGCACGCCTGCCATCTCTATGTTCCCCACAGCACGCCGTCCGCTTCGGGAGAACCAGGAGGCCTCCGTCAAAGAGCACCCGCCAATCCAGATGCCGCTCATCGCCACGCGGCATGAAATAGGTGATGTCACGCCGCCGATCTTCACTCCCACCATGATGATTCGAAACGAATTTCGGGTGCCCAAGGAACTGGAGATTGAGCGAGGGCATACCCACGTCAGTGCGCCGCAGTATGATCGCATTACGGCTTACGATCTGACGAGTGCGAGTTGGCGGATCGATCTTACCTCAGGCTGGATCAAAAAGAATCCCGCTGCCTTCAGTCGCCGACTCCATTTTGATCCGCTGTGGCAGATGGATAAAAAACTGACAGTGCGCATGGTGGCGGGTGATCGAGTGTATGCAACTGCGGCCAACAAGGTTGTCGCCATTGCAATGCCAAGGCCCGGACAAAAGCCATCCGTCGTTTGGGAAGCGGAGGTAACGGGACAACCCATCAGTCTGCTTGCTGCGCGTGGGCATCTGATTGTGATGACGGATTCTGGGCAGATGCATTGCTATGGTGCCGGTGAGGTGGCGGCAAAGCAACTGGGAGTAAAACCAGCGGACTCAGCCATTGACGACATTTGGAAACGTCGTGTTTGGGCCATGATCAAGGACCAAGTGCCACGGCCATCCGGTGGTTATGCGCTTGTCTTCGGATGGAACACTGGCGCATTGCCGCGAGAGATCGCGCGAATGACGAAATTGAATGTGATCGTCATCGAGCCCAGTGAAGCGCTTGCCGCCGAGGCGCGTGAATCGTTGCGCTTGGAGGGATTGGTGGGATCGCGTGTGCACGTCATCCGTGCGTCCATGCCAGACCTCCATTTGGCCCCCTATTTTGCCGACTTGGTGATGTCAGAGAATTTTAATGCTTTGGGCCAGCCCGCCTTTGCCTGGACGCACTGCGCGCTCGATTCGATGCGGCCCTTCAGCGGCAAAGCCTGGCTGACAATGCGGCCTAAACTGCGTGATGAGGCTGAGGTGTATGCTGCCTCTCTGGGTGGTTTCACCTTTGAGTCTGATCGGAAAATTACTACCATTGCCCGCCTTTCGACCCCCAGCGGTGCGGACGATTGGAGTCATGAGGCTGCGAATGCCGGTGATAGTTTTGCCTCCTCGGATAAGCTCGCCACTCCGCCTTTCGGATTGCTTTGGTATAGTGGAACGATTGATCGTTTATTCTCGCCAGAGTTTGAGTTTCACCACAATCGCAATCCTTATCCAACGCTCGCCAATGGACGTTTGTTCATGCTTGCCGCCAATGAAGCCCACGCCGTGGACGCCTACACCGGACGTCATCTCTGGAAGGTCACGGTGGCTGCCTCGGAGAAGGCTGATCGACGACTCGACGATCACCGCACCTTTTCAAGGCCCACTGATCAAAACGTCATCGCAACGGCGGATCGCCTTTATCTGATCAGGGAGCACGACGCACAGATCTACGATGCCGCGACAGGAAAGAGACTTGGTGAAATCGTCACGCAGAGCAGCGACCACTGGGACGAGGTTCGCATCGAGGGTGACACGCTTTTTGTGGCCCTCGGCTCAGAGTTGCTGGCGATGAATCGCGAGACTGGTGCGCTGAAATGGAAACGCAAGGGCGACATGGAAAGTGTCGCCTTCGTGCTCGGGGGCGGCCGAGTCTATGTGATTGACTACTCTGCGAGTCGAAGCCGTCAAAACAAGGCCGTGGAGGCGTTTGATGCAACGATGCTGGTATTGAATCAGACGGACGGTGCCATGCAATGGTCGGTGCCGCTGAAGTCTGATGCTCGACCCGAACAGACGGACGTGAGCGTTGGTCGTCCGACATGGAGTGGCGTCTTCCTGGATAATCCTCTAAAGCCGAAGCTGGTTTACAGTGCCAAACAGGAGGTTGTGTTGGCGGTATTGGATCGCCATCAGTACTTTGCGTTTCAAGCAGCCAAAGGGACCGCCCTCTGGCAGTTTGAGACGGGTGCTCGCCTCAGTGACCTCGTTCGATTTGAGTCGCCCACCGTCACTGGAGATCTGTGCATTTTTGGTGACGGAAGGATTGCTGACATCCTCACGGGAAAACCCGCAGGACCACAGGCTGTTGGGGTGCGAGGCACCGGTTGCAATCGGGTCGTCGGCAGCGATGCGCTGCTGACCTTTCGCAGTGCGATCGCAGCCTTCATCGATCTGGAGTCCAATGAGCGGAATTATTTCTCGTGCACCCGCAGTGGTTGCACGAACAGCATGATTCCGGCAGGCGGCATCCTGAATGCCCCGAACTTCGCTCACGGCTGTGTCTGCAACTATCCGTTTCTAACAAGCTTTGCTCTCTATCATCTTCCCGAGACGAGCAAGTGGCAGCCAAAAAACCGGCCAAATGTCGAAGGACAGGCTGACCCAACCAAAGACTAATCTACCAATGCGCATCGCTTTCCTATTGTTCTCCTTCGCCGTCGTCTCACAGGCTGCGCCTGTTCTTGACGCATCGGCATACCCATCCATCCAGGCCGCGCTGG
>CAZCAL010000508.1:0-2826 GCA_964496625.1 uncultured Verrucomicrobiaceae bacterium
TATTCTCTTCATTATTGCCGATGATTTGCGCGATTGGACCGGTTGGTTGGGAGGCCATCCACAGGCGCACACCCCGAACATGGATCGGTTGGCAAAAATGGGGATGCGTTTTACCAATGCGCACTGCAACTACGCCCTCTGTAATCCATCCCGGACCTCCATGCTGACGGGGATGCTGCCAAGCAGCAGCGGCGTCTTTGGCAATGAGCAGGATTGGCGACGCAGTGTTCAGATCGCTGGCAAACCAACCTTGCCGGAATTTTTCAAATCCTCTGGTTACACCACGGCTGCGGGTGGCAAAATTTTCCACGCCAATCACGGCGGACCAGACGGGAGATTGGCAGGCTGGCACGGTGGGAGGCGAGGCTTTGAGCAGGACTCCGCCTGGACGCAGCGCTTTCCTTCCGTCGGTGTCCAGATCGCCGACCTACCTGTTCATACTGGACAGAATTTCAATGGCCTGGACATCTGGCACTGGGACTGGGGTGGCATCGATGTCCCAGATGGACAGACCGATGACGGCCAGACAGTCGACTGGGCCGCAGAATTTCTCTCGCAGCGGCAGAAGAAACCCTTCTTCTTGGCCGTCGGGCTTTACCGACCGCATTCGCCTTGGTATGTGCCCTCCCCATACTTTGATGAGCGCCCGGTGCGCGAAGTCAGCGTGCCAGAGGTGAAAGCAGACGACCTCGATGATGTGCCAGCCTTCGCGAAGGAACATGTGAAGCCAGGGAGCTATCACGAACTCATCACGGACAAAAAGCTGTGGAAAGATGCCGTGCGCGCCTATTTGGCGAACATCACCTTCTGCGACGCCATGCTAGGCCGCCTGCTGGACTCCCTCGAAAAGAGCCCCCACGCCAAGGACACCGTGGTCGTTTTCACCTCCGATCACGGCTGGTATCTCGGTGAAAAGCAGATGTGGCACAAAGGCAAGCTCTGGGAAGAAGGCACGCACATTCCGCTCACCATCTACGCCCCAGGGTTGACGAAGTATGACAGCGTCTCTCATCAGCCTGTGTCTTTGGTGGATCTTTACCCGACTCTTTGTGATCTCTCCCATCTCAAGAAGCCTGACCATCTCGATGGTGAAAGTCTTCTACCGATACTCAAGGACCCCACCATCGTGAGAGAAAAACCCGCCATCACCGCGATGGGTGGCGGAGACAAGGTCAGCTATGCCGCACGCGATGCTCGGTGGCGTTACATCCGCTATGCGGATGGCAGCGAGGAACTCTACGATCACGACAATGATCCCCACGAGTGGACGAACCTCGCCTCTCAACCAGATACGGCCGAAGTCCGCGCCAAACTAGCGGCAGCCTTCCCAGCTGAGTTTAAATCCGCCCATAGGCCCGCGACGGAGATGGGTATCATTGCTGCGGACAATGGCATCACCGACCTTCTGCTCCAACCAGGAGACGAAGTCACCGCCGAATAGGCACCCGATTTGGCGCGCCACGGCATCATGATCGATGCATTGTTTGAATACCATCCATCCATCGACCTCGATAGCACCTTGCTGGCCCATGGCGACTCTGCGCTGGGTTACGCACTGCATTTCGTCGCGGGGCATCCGACATTGAGCGTCTTCTTGAATGGTAACGTGACGGCCATCAGACTTGACGCCATTCCCGATGGTCCGACACACCTTCGGGCGCTGATCGATGGGGCAGGCGTCATGTCGCTTGCCATTCCTGGCCGGGGGGAAATCCTCAGTGAGGCACCCTTCCCGCTGGGTTTCCCGGCAAAGCCAAAAGCTGGGATTCGGGTGGCTGAGAGTTTTGGCGTTCTTAGCCCCAAGGGTTACCCGAACAGCACCCCGTTTGACGGACCTATCCAGCGTCTACGCCTCACGATCATGCCAGAGGGACAGTCGATCGTCCTGCCAGCACTGCCAGTGCCAGATGCCAAGCCACCAGGTGCGGCGCCAACGACTGAACAAAAATAGTCTTTTCAGACGGACAAGAATTTCATAATTTCGGCGGCTCCATCCAACCGAACCCACTCTGCATGTCATCCGCATCCCGCTCCGCCCCTGCCGAGGCCCCCAACATGAAATTGTTTTGGGCCTGCTTCATCGCACTCGTCGCCACGTCCTTTGTTTTTGGAGTTCGCGCCAATACGATTGGCTCGCTACAAGAAAGCTTCAATCTGAACGAGCTACAGAAAGGTCAGATCAATGGTGCGGGCATGTGGCCCTTCGCTCTCAGCATCATCTTTTTCAGCCTGATCATCGATAAAATCGGCTACAAGGCCGTCGCGTTGTTTGCCATCGTATGTCACATCGTTTCCCTGGTGCTGACGCTGCGGTCCTCTGGCTTCACGGATTTTTATTGGAGCACCCTCCTCGTCGCGGTGGCGAACGGCACAGTTGAGTCCTTCATTAATCCAGTCGTCGCCACAGTCTTCCGTCACAACAAAGCCAAGTGGTTGAACATCCTCCACGCGGGATGGCCGGCAGGATTGGCCCTCGGCGCTCTCTTCTGTGCGCTTTTCCCTGACACGAAACTGATGTTTGAGCATGCTTGGCAATTCCGCTTCGCCCTTTGCTTCATTCCTGTCGTGCTCTACGCCGTACTGATCTTGCCTTGCCAGTTCCCCGTCAACGAGCGCGTCGCGGCTGGGGTCACCTATCGGGATATGCTCAAGGAGGTCGGCGGTGTCGGGTTCTTTATTATTGCTGCGCTCACCGTTCCTGCACTGACACAGATGGCCGGAATCGATCTCGGCTGGGGCGTCATCATCGGCTTGGCGGTCGGCTTTCCAAGTGCGGTGGCGGGCTTGCTCTTTGGCCTGGATATCGGCGTGATATCCGGAGCGCTG
>CAZCAL010000509.1:0-2792 GCA_964496625.1 uncultured Verrucomicrobiaceae bacterium
GCTCCTTGCGCCACGCCAACCAGCATCAGAGATCATCTGGTGAAACCCAATCTGTCACGGTTGTTCACGCACGACGCAATGCACATGGCTCATCTGAACGTGGTGACGAATTTGTACAGTCGTGTGGGCTTGAACGAGCAAGCGGCTGCGACTGGCGCAAAGGCAGCACCTGCGGCAGCACCTGCGGCAGCACCTGCGGCAACACCAGCAGCAGCACCTGCAACGCCAGCAGCAGCACCTGCAACGCCAGCGGCTGCTCCCGCTCCGGACGCCCCTGCTGCGGCACCTGCCCCCGCCTCCGATGGTTCCTTGAAGGAATCTGTCAACTCTGATGGGTTGGTCATGATCTTCTCTGATGCCGATATGCTGCATGACTTCTTTGCTCTTGCTCAGGATCAGCGGACGGGTGGCTTCTCCAATGCCAATCTTCCACTCTTCCTCAACAGCATTGAAAGCATGGCGGGTGGTGGGGATCTCCTCGCTGTCCGCAGCCGCGCCTCCGTTAACCGTCCCTTTGTGAAGCTGGACGAAATGCGGGCCAAGGTCGAGCAGCAGTATCGCCCGAAAGTGGAAGAGCTTGAAGGTCGTCTCCAAGACACCGTCACAAAACTCGCCTCCCGTGCGCCCAATGCCAATGGCGTCATTCTCGTTGATCCTACCAAGGACAAAGAGTTCAAGGAACTCAAGGAAACCCAGGTCGAGATCAATCGCGAAATTCGCCAGATCAAGAAACAGCAGACTGCTGATGTGGATCGCATCAAGAGCATGCTGATGTGGCTGAATATCGCAGCGATGCCACTGCTTGTCATTGTGGTCGGCTTGCTTCTTGCGATGCGCCGCCAGAGCACGACTGCAGCCCGCTGATCCCGCCCTGTATTCAATCCCGTTTATCCAATCTACTTTTAACGTCTTATGAAACGAGTTGTAATTCTACTGGCCCTCCTGGCAGGCCTCGTTGGCCTGTCTCTATTCATGAAGTCTCGGCGCACCAAAACGCTTACCGGTGCGTCCATGCGCGAGTTCCTTTTGCCGGATCTCGCGAATGCGGAAGCTGTCAATGCCATCAAGAAGGTCCGTGTAAAGACCAAGGATGAAGAAGTCAATGTCGATGCCACCGCCAATGGCTGGGTCGTCGCCGAACGTTCGGGCTTCCGCGCTGACGGCAATCGGATTGCTCGCGCCCTTGATGAATTGCGTGACATGAAAATCCAAGGCGTCCAGCGTCTCGGCAAAGGTGCTTGGGGCGATGTGAAAGTCGTAGCTCCAGGCGCTGGTGACGAGGGTGTTGGCACCCAGGTGGAGTTGATGAATGGTAAGGGTGATGTAGTTCACTCCTTCGTTGTCGGCGGGACCGTGGATTCCAGTGGTGCAGAGAGTGCCAATCCGATGATGCGTGGTGGTTCCGACCGCCGCTTTGTTCGCCTACCCGCAGATAATGACAGCATCTGGATGGTCGCAAACGGCTTTGTAGATCTCACTGGCAAGCCCAGCGATTGGCTGGACAAATCGTTCTTTGCCGTGCAAAAAGTGAAGTCGGTGGAGGTCACTGCGCCGAAGCCCGAGGACTCTTACAAGGCTGCTCGCAAGTCCCAAGAGGGCGAAGGCTTTGTGCTCGAAGGTGCGAAGGAAGGCGAAGTCTACGATGAAGCCAAAGCTGGTTTCTCCAGCCTTTTGAATGGGCCTAGCTTTGAAGACGTGCAACCGAAGGATAAAGCGGGTGAACTACTCAAGGGGGCGACCAAGGTGAAGATCACGACCTTCGACGGGTTTACGTACGACATTCAGGTCGCCAAGATTGGTGAAGGCACCGCGGCAAAGCATTACATGATGGTAAATGTCTCCGCAAATTTTGCGAAGGAGCGCCCCGCAGTGAAGGATGAAAAACCCGAGGACAAGAAGAAAGCTGACGAAGCGTTTGCCGCTGAGAAGAAGTCTCTTGAAGAGAAGCTGGCCGCCGAGAAGAAAATCGAAGGATGGATCTATCAAGTCGGTGAGTTTGTCGCCAATCCGTTGCTGAAAAAGCGCGCCGAGATCCTTGCTGATCCGCCGAAGCCAGTGACTTCGCCAGCGGATGCGGGTCTGCCTCAGGGCATCCCCAGTGTCCCCGGTCTATCTGGCCTCCCTGGTGGTGCGCCTGCACGGCCACAGATGCCAATCAGTGTTACGACGCCGCCAGTGTCCGTGCCGCCGCTTCCCAAGGAGCCAGCAAAGCTTCCTGCCCCAGCGCCTGCGCCTGAGGTCAAGCCAGCTCCGGTGCCTGCGCCCGCACCTGAGGTCAAGCCTGCTCCTCAGCCTACTGCAAAGCCAGCGCCCGCCGCCGCAGAACCTGCTCCTGCGCCAGCTGCGAAGTAGTCTGACTGTAACCGAGAATTAAAATTCATCCTTGAGAAGGGGCGGCAACGCCCCTTCTCTTTTTTTTGGGTCTGGGATTGAGAATTTGTTTCTTGTGAACGCCTCACAAACTTTACAATCTATTTCTTCTCATGACGCGGCACCAACCCGTGTTTTTAAATCGTGCATCATCCCTCCATTCATTGCCAATATGACCATCACCCCCGATCAATACGAAAAGCTTGGAACCTTTTATTTGGGCCGTGAGTACGACGTCGGAACCAAAGAGATGAATGAGAATTTGGTTCTCTATGATTCCAAAGATCTCGTCACCCACGGCGTCGTTTTGGGGATGACGGGTTCTGGTAAGACTGGCCTTTGTCTTTCTCTCTTGGAAGAAGCAGCGATGGATGGCGTGCCTGTCATCGGCCCACCGCTGAAATCTGCGATCCAGAACAGCA
>CAZCAL010000510.1:0-2774 GCA_964496625.1 uncultured Verrucomicrobiaceae bacterium
TATTGCTGCCATAGGCAAGCGCAACGTGATCAAAGAGACGGCTGCCATCGGCCTCTTTGGTGGCCTTGAGTTTATCGATCAATCCCGCCAGGAGTTCGCTTTGCGCTAGATCGCGGCGTTTCGATGCATCTAGCTTTTCGCCAAGGGTCGAGTGGTAGTGGCTCATGTCGTGCGGCGCGACTTTGATCCCGAGGCTGGTGAGCAATGTGCTCACAGGCTGCCGGTAGGTGAGCACACGCGTGCTATCCGTCTGCATTGCCGCGACCATGATATCATACATGATTTTGATCTCCTCGCGTCCAGCCAGCCCTTCCTGAGGCTCAGGGATTGGCGCTGGCGGTTGCGGCACACCGATCCACTGTTCGTCTTTGCTCAGGCGCGTCTCGATGTCACGGATGCCTTGGAAGTACTCATCCAGCTTTGCCTGGTCCGTTTTACCAAGGCCCCGCTGCAGCGCACGAGCGTTTTCCATCACGGTGTCAAGCACGCTACGCTTTTGGGCGAGCATGGCCTTCTGCTGCTCGATAGGAGTCGTATCCTTTGAAAAGAGACGGTGGAAAGCCTCCACCGGTCCCTTATGCCCACCGATGGGTTTGCCGCTGACATCCCATGCCATCGAAAGACCAGGACCATGTCCCGACGACTCCGCATTTTCGCTGCCATTGAGCTGCAGGGAGGCAAAGCGTGTGTCCAGCCCCAGCTTCGCCGCAGCCACCTGATCGGCCGAGATGCTGTTGTGAAAATTCTGCCCTGGCTCCGAAAAACGATTCGCACCCGTCAGCCACATCGTACTGCCCCAGTGACCGTCATTGCTGTACTTATTCCAAAGCCCCTGCACCACAGTAAAGTCAGCCTTGTGCCGTGCTAGCGGCTTCAGCCCTTCAGGCAGTGTGTAATCCGACCCCTGCTGCTTGATGTCAGGAAACCACGATTCCGTCGTGATCCCCCAGCCAAACCCAAGAAAGACGAGCCGCTTCGGAGGTGTAATCGGTGCCGCCGAAGCAAAGCGACGAAATCCCAAAGATTCGAGCGCAGGCAATGCGATGAGCGCAGTGCTGGATTGGAGGAAGTGTCTGCGGGTATACATAAAAATAACTACTTCGTTTGGAATTCAGGACTCGCCACCAACTCATGAATAAACTCACGAATGGCGTAGTTCCTTTTGCTGGCTTGCTGAATCATTTCATCAATCAGGGGTTGATCACGGAAGCCGGGTGGTCGCCCCAAGGCAAACTCAATGAGCGCCTCGCTGAAGCTGCGGGCAAAGGCATCGGGCTTTGAGGCGATGATATCCCGCAATTCAAAGTAGTCTTTGAACGCAGGTCCTTTGTAAAAGGCAGCTGAGGACTCAATGGTCCAGGTCTTCTTCGTCCTTAGATCCGCCTTCCCATTTTCATCAATCGCCATATAACTGTCCTCCGTCCGCCATTGTCCCGCCGCATCAAAGTTTTCCAACCCGAAACCAATGGGATCAATCTTGCGATGACAGCTGGCACACTGCGGGTCCTCCTGATGCGCGAGCAATCGCTCATGCGTGGTCAAGACCTTGCCTGCAAGCCGCGTAATCGCTGGGACGTTTGCGGGTGCCGGAGGCGGAGCGTCATGCAGAAGTTTGCGCAGCACCCAGGCACCCCTTTCCACAGGGCTGGTGCGTTCCCCATTGCCGCCCATAAACTGGATGGCTGCCATGCCGAGCAATCCTCCGCGAGGCGAATTCTTCGGCAGCGACACCTTTTCGTAGCCATCTCCTTTCACCCCAGAAATGCCGTAGTAATGGGCGAGCACCCGATTGATCACCACATAGTCAGGCTTCAAGAAGTCGCGCAGGCTGGCATTGTGCTGCAGGGCGTAGGCAAAGGTGGCATCGATCTCGCCCTTGGCAGCAACCTTGGTGCCTTCGTCGAATCGCGGATAGAGCGCATGGTTGATTTCAAAAAAGTCGATGCGCTCCAGCCCAAGCCACTGGTGGGTAAAGGCCTGAAGGAAATTCGCCGAACGAGGATCATTCAGCAATCGTTCGGTTTGCGCAGCGAGCGTATCCGGTTGCAGCAACGCCCCGCTTTCGCCCAGTCCGCTGAGCGTTGCGTCTGGCGGTGCACTCCAGAGAAAATACGACAATCGGATGGCGAGCTCAGAACCAGTCAGCGGCCTGCGTTTGTCCCCAGGTGATGGCTCTGCAAGATAGAGAAACATTGGCGACGACAGCACTACAGACAGCGTCTCCTTTAGCGCCGCGCTATGCTTATCCCCTGCTTTGCGGCGAACCTCATAGAGGGCCATCAATCGATCAATGTAGTTGGCGGGAGCCTGGATGCCTCGAAACGCCTCTTTCGCAAAACGCTCCAGCCCAGCACGGAGTTCAGCCGTGGAAGGAGCTGAAGTTCTGTCATCGAGCGGAATGCGTAGTGCCGCGATGCCGGGCGGTTTCGGCCTGGCAGAATCAGGAAGTCGTTCGACCTCCATCCAGTCCACCCACAGTACCAACTCGGGGCCGATGCCGTTGCGCTTCACTGCCTCTGCACGTTTGCGGCCACCTTCTTCATTGGTGTCCCAGCTACCCTTCTCGCGAATGAACAAGGTGCGATTTTCCCGTGTCAGGTTTCCCCGCGTCAAGGTCAGCGGAATCTCGATCACCTGAGGTGATTCCATCGTTCCGGTAATTTCATGCGTGGCCATGACCTTCCCAGTTCTGGCGTAGATGCCAAAGTCAAGAAAGCGTCGCTCGGGAGGGCAATCCTTCGTCGCCGCAGCACGCACTCGGACGACGTAGTCAC
>CAZCAL010000511.1:0-2722 GCA_964496625.1 uncultured Verrucomicrobiaceae bacterium
TTCACCCTGCCACCGATGCCTCTGCCAGAGTGTCTCCCGTTTTGGCGCGGCAAGGCCACCCGCATCAGCACACTTGAGAAGATCAAAATGCTGGCCGTCACGGGCGGTGTGCCACGTTATCTGGAGGAGATCGATCCAGCCCAGACGGCGGAACAAAACATCCATCGCCTCTGCTTTGACCCTGGCGGGCTGCTCTTCCGGGAATTCGACGACCTGTTTAACAGCGTCTTCAGCCGTCGTGCAGATCGCTATCGCGAGATCTGTCGTGCTCTGAGCGGGCCACCGAAGACCTTGAGCGAGGTCACCGAACTCCTTGAGGTCGGACGTGGAGGCCTGCTTTCCGAATCGCTCGCCGAACTCCAGAGCGCAGGCTTCATCACTGCCGATCTGCCATTCAATCCCAGCAGTGGAAACGATCACCGCGTCGCGAAATACCGGCTTAGCGATAACTACACACGCTTCTACCTGCGCTACGTTGAACCGGAGGCGAGACGTGTTTCCAAGGGACTCTATAAACAACGGACACTGGAAGCATTGCCGGGTTGGGAGAGTGTGATGGGGCTACAATTCGAAAACCTCGTCCTCACCAATCGTCAGTCTTTGATGCGCCTACTCGATCTCGCCAATACGCCGCTGCTGAATGCCGGCCCCTACTTCCAAAAAAAGACCCAGCGCAAAGATGCGTGCCAAATCGATCTCCTCTTGCGCACCCAAAAGTCGCTCTACGTCGTGGAGATGAAGCTTCGCGCTCAAATCCCCCGCAGCTGCATCACCGATGTGCAGGATAAGGTTCGTAAGCTCAAACTCCCCAAGGGTGAATCCTGCCGCACCGTGCTGGTTTATCATGGAGAATTGGAACCTGGCATCACCGACGAAGACTACTTCGACTACCTCATCCCCTTCGAACGATTGTTCGAAGCGTAGGTTCATCCACTCACGGCCAGGAGGCCAGCACCCGGCCATCCGCTGTCTTGAGGACCAATCCCTCGATCACGACATCACCTTCGCCACCACAGGGATCGAGTCGAAAGGCGTGCAGGGATCCTGCGTCATCGATTTTAAGGGTGTATTCATGCCACTCACCATCGTGGGTTACCTCAAAGTCCAGATGCTTGCCTTTGGGCAAAATCGTTTCCGTATCGGTAGTCCAATAAACTTCACCAGCACCAGAGGCGCGACTTTGCAGACGGAATTGCAGGGAGTAAGGCCCCGGGGATTCAATCTTTGCCAATCGATCAAACGCGAGCCCGGGATCTCCTCCGCTGCAATGGAGCTGAAGTTGTGAACCCTGTACTTTCAGAGTGGTGCCTTTGCGTGCACGCGGCAGTGTCGATGCTTCCTTGGTTTTGGCTTTGCCCTTGCGTTTCTTTTGCCGGGCCTCGGCACCGGTGAGTGGGCGATCATAGTCGGTCCACTCCCGATTGACCTGTGGCGTTGCCTCGGCATCCACGGGTGCCAATTCCTTACCCTTAGTCAGCAGCACCTTCTCGCTCATCTCATGCCACTTCGCGGCCATGCGCGCGACGATTTCGGGATGCTGTGCAGCGAGGTCATGCAATTCGGTGCGATCCGTCGTCATGTCATAGAGTTCCCAGGGATGACTCTGAAAACTCACGATCTTCCACTGCCCATCGCGCAGTCCCCGGTCGCTCGAAAAAAGCAGGTGAATCGGCGGACGCGCTGGCATGTCGTGACCTGCGATGATGGGGGCGAGCGAGACACCCGCCAGCGGCGTTGGCTCGCGACCGGGAAAAGTATCCGGCACGTTGGCACCGCCCAACTCCGCAAAGGTAGGCAGCACATCGACGAGATGCGCCGGAGCTTCGATGATGCCCCCCGCTTTTTGTTTCATGCCCGCCGGCCAATGCAAGATCGCAGGGGAACTGATGCCGCCTTCGAACTGGTTCTGCTTGTAGTAGCGAAACGGCGAATTCCGCGCCCAGGCCCAGCCAGTGCTATCGCTCCAGTGCGTCTGCGGATTGAATGGCTCCGCCGTTGGTTCAGGTGCCCCGCGGTCGTAGGGGCAGGCACCGTTGTCGGACACGAAGAGGATGACGGTGTTTTCAAATTCGCCCGCCGTCTTCAGATTGTTAATGAGCCGACCGAGCTCCTGATCCACACGATCAATCATCCCTGCATACGCGGCCATGCGCTTCGCCTCCCAGGCACGATGTTCATCGTCGAGAGCCTCCCAGGCGCGGACATGGTCTGGACGGGGAGACTCCTGCAAACCCGTCGGCAGCAGGCCGATTTCCTTCTGCTTAGCGACACGTGCTGCGCGGACTTTATCCCAGCCCACATCGTAACGTCCAAGATACTTCTTGTAGTCCGCCTCAAGGGGTTGGAGCGGCGAGTGCGGGGCATTGAAGGCCACATAAAGGAACCAGGGCTTCTTCTCCGCCCGCGCCTCTCCCAGGAAGTCGATGGCGTGATCGACATTGGCGATGGTGGTGTAAAATCCTTGCTCGGGCACCTGCCAGGGCTGTCCGTTGAGGCGAAAGGTCTTATCTCCAATGTAATAGTTCGTCGCCCCAGAGAGATGGCCAAAGTAGCGTTGGAAACCAAAGTCGGTGGGCTCTTTTTCCAAGTGCCACTTGCCCGTCATCGCCGTGAAATAGCCAGCGGGTGCTAGCACTTCAGGGATCGTCACCGCGCGCTTCAGGCTCTCATCACCTGCCTGCCGACACCAGCGACCACTTAGCAGGCTGACGCGGCTTGAGTG
>CAZCAL010000512.1:0-2694 GCA_964496625.1 uncultured Verrucomicrobiaceae bacterium
CGACCACGGCTGGCACCGCAACTTCTACGCTGGCTTGGCCGATGAGGCGGAGTCGAAAGGTTTGATCCAAATGATCATCGGGGAGGGTCGGGGAGGCCAAAAGCTGCGCGGCTTGCCCGAGATGGTGGCAGCCTACCAGACCCGGCTTGCCGAGCGCGACTCTCTCATGGAGCAGGTGCCACTTCGAGTGAAGGCCAAACGCCCCAAAACCAGTGCCTCTAAAAACGGCAAAACACGCCGCTGATCGCGAACTCGTATTTCTCGTATCAACTCGTAACGTTACGAGAAAGCGCGGTGCCTGTGCGAACTCGTATCATGTCGTCCTCCCCCCTTTAGGGGGGGACGAGATGCGATACGAGTTCGCACCAGGGGAAAAAATCAAAAACAACCGATGTGCGATCTGATACGAGTTCGGTGCAACGGATGGAAGGGGGATGAGGGTGCGCGTAGCTGGCAGCCCAGCGGGCCACAGGGAACTCATCCATGCGCCCAACTCGAGAGATGGGTCGAGCTGAGGGGAGACCCTCACAAAGCGCGTAAACACCTCTCTGGCGCGTCGCAATTGCGCCCGAAGGCAAGGACAGCGCAAGCGGGATTGGAGGGCTCCTGAGGGGCTTTCTGAGGGCCGTTTTTCCACCTCCTCCACGCTATCGGCAGGCACCGGCACGCATCGGCATTCAGCGCCCGTTGAGTTGGGAAACGGGTCAGATTCACGATGCAGCAGAGGCTCCCTTTTGACCCCCTCACTGATCTTCGTTTTGCAACGAAGAGGAATGGGACAGTTGACACGGCACCCCGGGGGTGAGCACACCCGCGCAATCCTCCGCAAACCCGCTGATTTCAGCCCCAGATCCCCTTCCCGTCCCTCCTTTGTGGACGGCCCGTGACGTCGCTCGTTTCGCCCGTTGCAGCCTTCGCCAAGTCGGCTACTTCCGGCAGGATGGCCTGCCCTTCATCAAGATCGGCCAGTTGGTCCGCTTCCAACCCCAACTCGTGATCGGCTGGCTGCTCAGCCACCGCTCCTCCGCTCCCGGAAAGGAGGGCCGCCCATGACTGCCTCCCTGAAACGGGACGATCCGGACAGCTACAGCCGCCGCCAGCGGGATTCGGATGCTGAATATGCCAGCCAATACAAACTGTGGGTGGAATCCCTGCCGCCTGAGCAGCGCAGCCAACTGACTGATCTCGGGCTCGATTCCCCTGACATGCCGGACACCTCCGGCAGCCGTCACCAAGATGTCGCCGACACGCCTCTTTGCTCCATATCCGCCGTCGAGCCTGTTGAAAACCCGAACGAAAGCCACGCTCAGGCGGAACCGAAGGCCGGAACCGACGAGGACACCCTGCATCTGCTGCGCCGTCTGATCGGCGAATTGCTTTCTCAGGACCGCCCTGGACTGAGCATCGAGTCCACACCATCAGCCATGCGTTTGACGACCTCCACCACTTCCAGCTTAATGGTGACTTTGGTCGGATGATCTCGTTTGATCGGCGGCGGCACGTTCGGCGCGTCCGTCAGTACAGCCTCCTCCGTCCCACTGACAGGTTTGTCAGCGATCTTGGTTGGATCACTCATCCAACCATCAGGCAGATTTGCCACCGAGACTGGCATCGGCCCAGGCTCTAACGATTTCAATTCTTTCACCAGACTATCCTGGGACAGCCTTTCATTGGAACTGAGCTCACGCTTCCCACAGTGAGTGAGTAACGGTAGGCTGAGGAGGAGTGGGAGCGTAGTGCGATGGAGTTTCATGATGGGTCGTTTTCTATCAATGTTTGTAGCGGGTGTAACGCGCCTTCTGTTCAGGGGTCAAAGTGGCCGGATCAAAGCGCGGGTCCGAGACTTGATTGATGCGGGAGTAAATCACATTGGCCATGTCCTCAGCAGCTCGTTTGATGTGCTCGGCTCTGTCTCCGACAAAGAGATCATTCACCGTCCGCTTAAACACCGCCAGCCAGCGGTCAAACTGTGCCCGCCCCATCGCAGTCATCGGCACCAGCTTCGCATGCGCCGCCAAGGGATTTCCCTGATAGCCTCCCGTCCCAAATACCACCGTTTCCCAAAACGCATACATCTTCGGCAGATGCGTCTCCCATTTCGTCTGCGCAACTTCATCGAAGATAAATCCCAACATTTCGTCACCTCGAACGCGATCGTAAAATATATTCACTAGCATTTCGATATCCGCTCGGCCATGCAAATCGGTTTTGTGCGAGGGTATATTGGCGTCGGTCATTGAGGCAATTTAACGGGTGTTGCGCAACAATCTCCGCCCATTCTGGCTAGCTGTGTGCTATATTTGTGGTAATCCGGATCTGTAATTCTCTAGTTTTAGTTTAGAAATCCAAATGGGTCATTTCGATTTCCAGGAATTCACGCCCTGTTTAACTGCAGCGTTTGATGTGCTTGCCATCACTCCGCAATATGCAACAGTAGGAAAGACTTTGTGATGAACACTTCGCCCCAGACAAATGTAGAACCGTGGGAGCCACCGGGCGGTGTGCTTGTGTGGCTGCTGGTCTTCCTAGAGGTCATCACCTTTGGAGCTGGCATCATCACCTTCCTGGCGCAGGGCCGAGACCATGCGGCGGAATTTGCTGCCGGGCGGGAGTTACTGAACCAGCCGCTTGCCTTCGCCAACACGCTGCTGCTTTTGACCGGAGGCTGGTGCATGGCAAATGGCCTCGGGTCTC
>CAZCAL010000513.1:0-2644 GCA_964496625.1 uncultured Verrucomicrobiaceae bacterium
ATGTCGACGCGCTCCGTTCCCAACTCCCCGACCTGTTCCGCGCCGCGGCCGAGGTCCGCAGCCGCACGCCCGTCGGAATTTCGGCCTACAAGCCCGTCAACAGCCACGGTGGCGCGGAGAAACGGGTGTTTGATTTCGTCGGTATGCTCGGTGGGTATGGCTGTAGGTGCAGGGGCGCTCATGGGGAAAGGGTCGGTGTTATCAGAAGAGAACGGAATAAGTGGCGGCACTCTTAGCGTGATGGGCGCTGATGACAAGGAGGCGTTGTGGTTTGCCAGTATGTGGGCAAATTGAGCCAAGGGAGGCGGACATGGCTGGTCCGGGGCGCAATCTTTGCGCAATTGAAGTTTGCGCATGGACAAAAGCTGCCTTCTTTATAGCTCCGCTGTGGCGTTTTTCGTGGAAAACGCTGCTCGGGCATGAAATACTGGCATTCGGCATGGAGCCCGCTAGTATCGCTTAAACTCCAACTTCAACGCAAACAGACAGAGATTATGGCAGTGGTATCAAAAGGATTGGAAGGCATCATCGCAGCAGAAACTCGCCTTGGCGAGGTCAAGGGCGCAGAGGGACGGCTCTACTACTGTGGTTTTGATATTGATGAGCTGGCTGGAAAAGTCAGCTACGAGGAAGTCGTCTATTTACTTTTTCATCAACGCTTGCCCAATCGCGCTGAACTTGACGATCTGACCACCGCGCTGCGTGCAGAGCGTGAACTGCCAGAGGGCGTCATCGCCTTTTTGAAGAGTGCCCCCAAGAAGGCCCGTCCAATCGACATCATGCGGACGGCGATCAGTATGTTGGGGTGTTACGACACCATTCGCCACGACCTAACGATGGGTGAGCAACTGGCCACAGCGATCAAGTTGGTATCGCAAATTGGCATCATCGCCGCCTACTTCCACCGCTCACGCCAGGGTCTTGAGCTTCCTCCAGTTCGCAAGGATCTGAGCGAAGCTGCTCATTTCCTCTATTTGATCAATGGAGAGGTGCCATCCCCTGAGGCAGAAAAGACACTGGATGTAGCCTATGTCCTGCACGCAGAGCACGGCTTCAATGCCTCGACCTTCACGGCGCGTGTCGTCGCATCTACCTTGAGCGATATGTATTCCGCCATCAGCGCTGCTATCGGAGCGCTGAAGGGCCCCCTTCATGGTGGTGCCAACGAGGGCGTCATTCACATGCTTGAAGAGATCGGAAGCCCTGAAGCTGTCGATGGCTGGGTGGCTGACGCTTTGGCCCAGAAGAAGAAGATCATGGGCATTGGGCACCGCGTTTACAAAGTGCTGGACCCTCGCGCACCTCACCTCAAAGCCATGGCGATTAAGCTCAGCAATGAACTGGGTGAGGCGAAGTGGATTCAGATGTCCGAGCGCATCGCGACGATCATGAAGGAGCAAAAGGGCCTGAATGCGAACGTCGATTTCTACAGTGCGACAGTCTATTACAGCCTCGGAATCCCAACGGATCTATTCACCCCAATTTTCGCGATTTCGCGTATGAGCGGTTGGACGGCACACGTGCTTGAGCAGTGGAGCGAAAACCGCCTCTTCCGCCCTCTCAGCGAATACGTCGGCAAACCCTTCGGTCAGAAGGTCGTGCCGATTGACGAGCGCTGAGAACGGCTACGTCTTCAGCAGCTCAGAGGCCCCGGCCTCAGAGAGGTCAGCTACAGCATCCCGCTGCTGGGCGTGTCCCTGTAGCCGGGCGTCTGTGACCCCGGTGCGCATGAGAACGCCAAATGAATCGCTGTGGCATCCTCAGCGGTTCAACGACACTGGCCTCACAAAGGCCAGCTACAATGGACGCAGTCTCGCCTCACCAATCACCAAATCCGTTGGGTCTCAGGCTTGTTTGCCACGACCTGTTGCTAAAATTAGGCGTTCTAGATCACGATTCTAACCCTCAGCGCAGCTGATTCAGGGTGTAGTAGGCCTCGCGATGCCAAAGGTTTTGTCCTGTGGCGTCTTTGAGATCGGGCAGATGCAACTCATGCACATACCCAGCCCGGAGGTTGGAGATCTTGAGATGAAGCTGCGTGCGATCTGCTGAAATCTCCACCCCGTTGATTTTGAGATCCTTGGAGTCCATCTCTGGACTGCCATACTTGGACTGGTAGGTGTAGGTATAGCTTAGCCCCGTGAAACCTTGAGTCCCCGAGAGAGATGCAGGATCAAGCGGCGCTGTAAACGTGAAAAGGAAGCCGTCCTTCTGTAGCTCCATCTTCGATACGTCGAGCGGCGTTTTTCCCGTCCAAACAATCCGTTGCAAACCAAACGGACGGTTGCCGGCGCTATTCCAGCCCCGGTTCGATTGCCCAACGACCATCGATCCATCGGGCAGAAAATTCACGCTGAGCGCAGCGCATTGCAGGCCTTTGATGAAGGGGAAGCAGGCACCTTGAAATTCGCCACCGACCTTCTCCAAAAACACACGATTCACCGCGGACAAGACGAACTCACCGACAAACATTTGCCGTGCGAATGGTCCGAATTTTCCATCGCTTCCATCGCAGCGCAACCCCGTTGGGCTTTGGCCCATTTTGACATAGGGAAACCAAACTGCGGGAGGGCAATAGCCTGGGACTTTGTGAATTGCCTCCGCGGTGGTAATCCCTTCTGGGAGTTTGCCAGGTGGTTTGATG
>CAZCAL010000514.1:0-2620 GCA_964496625.1 uncultured Verrucomicrobiaceae bacterium
GGGGATGCATCCATGCTGAACCAGATATTGAACGGAGATCCATCCATGAGTCGATTATGGTGGATGAATACGGGGCCAATACGCGGCACCTTGAATCGCAAACCGCCATGAGTGCGACGCAGTGTGTTATGATGCACGTTTACATCAATGCAGCCGACGCCGAGTTCAATGCCCGAGTCTCGGGTGTTCTCAATCACGTTCGCGGCGATTTCTGTGCCGCGTCCGTGGTCAGGATCGGTCAAGGGTTTGTCAAGCGACTCGCATTTGTAGTCTCCCACGCAGATCCCATCGAACACCCGGTCCAGGTGATTCCTCAAAATGCGATTGTCGCTGCCTGCTCGGAAGAGCTCGATCCCAACCCGATCATAAAGTCCTACCTCTTTGTGGATGCGCCAGATTTCATAGTTGGGACGGCTGTGCTCCGCGCTCGGTTGCCACTCCTCCAAGGCACCGCGAGTGATGTCGCAATCTTCGACCGTGCAGCCCGAGGCCGCACCTGTGATCACGACGCCAGTGCGCTCAAACGAAGTGATCTTGCAGTGTCTAATGATTGTGCCCGCAGCGCCGCCTTCGACCACGATGGCTTTCGAGCCGTGTGCGAAAGTGAACCCTTCGACCACGACGCCGCTGGCTTTTGCCACGGTTAGTAGGGCTGCATCGGATTGGACGATGTGCAGGGACAGCCCGGCGGGAGCGGTGCCTCCTTCGAATCGTGCGTAAAGTTTGCCTTCGTCTGGGTGATACATCCACAACGCGCGGATTTGCTCGAAGCCACTGAGCGGAGGTCCTTTTGACAGCAATGTTTGCCAGTTCCAGTCGCCCTTGCCTTTGGCCCGATCATAGCGGATTTCAGCGATAAACTTACCATCTGCCAGGAGTCCAAACGGTCGCTTCTTCAACGGTGTGGTGAATACCCCATCGCCACTGGTGCTCCATTCTGCACGAAACTGAGTGGCTCCGTCTAATACGGCACCGGGCAGCGCGCGGAGTGTCAGCGATTTTTCGATGCGGATGGTCTCACGATAGACCCCTGGCTGAACTGAGAGTGTATCTCCTTCCTCCGCACGGTCGATGGCCTTTGCCAACGCTTGGTCTCCAGGAGATACGCTCAACTCTGCGCCAGACACAGTGGAAAGGAGCAGCAGGCAGCTGCACAACAAAAGATAGAGTAGCCTGTCGCCCATCGGGTTGATGTAACGTCAACTCGACCCCGGTTATCTCGATACTTTTGTTCAATTCTTTTCGGTTCAAAAAGAGGGTGCCTCAGCCCTCTTTCACATCCTTCAGCCAGTCTAACCGCCGTTGGAGCTTAGCTTGGCGCGCGGCATCAGGATTTGGGTAGAGAATCGGATACCAGGCTGACATGACCGCTGCGCGTGCGATGAGACTTTGGTGAAGCGCGCCCGGGTTGGGCTGCGCTCCCTCAGCCGCATAGGCGGAGAGGATGCGATTTACAGTGTCTTGATCGTTTTCTAAGATGTGTGCATTCCAAATGATTGACGCCAGATCCCACTCCAGGGGGCCGGAGAACGTGTCTTCCCAATCAGTCCAAAGCAATCCGCGAGTGGTATTCATGAGATTGCCGAAGTGCGCATCACCATGCAGAGCTTGATGGGGAAAGCGGCTCAACACTTCGATCGAAGTCGTCAGCCGTTCCTTCAGCATCACCGAGGTAGCATGGGGAAAAAGGTCGCGGTCGTTAAGGATGGCTAGACTCTCGGTGAGGATCGCCAGTTCCGGGAGAGGCTCTGGAAAGCTCTGCATGATGACGTGGCATCGGTGCAACGTTCGGCCGACCTCCGACGGATCTGGTCGGGTGTCGGTGGCAGTGACGAACTCCCAAAAATTCATCGTGTATCCCAGGTGCTCATGTGGCCCAGATGGGAGGCCTGGATGCAGCGGAATGACTGGTGCGCCCTGCTCCGTCAGGTGCATGGCGATGGCCGTCTCTCTGGCAAACCACTCGGTGCCCTGGCGTGGGCTGTCTAGATCCTGGACGACTCTCGACACGAGGGTCTCGCTGAGGCGGACGACTAACGTGCTGCCATTCTGGAGGATTTCGCAACGATCTGGGATCAGCCCGTGCGAAATGGCTACCTCAGTGGCAGCAAGGATCGGAAGAGTTGGGTCTGGCATGTCGGGTGGTATGGCTGCGATAGTGATCGGCACGGTTTACTCGGCAAGGTTGGCGGAAACAAGTCCCGCAGGAGATTCAGGATCTGATTTGATCGCCACCGCGGCGATTCTCGGGGGTATTTACCGATGTATTTACAATTTTGATACAAAATTCATAATTCTTATTGCTTAATTATTATGGTGGTTATAGTTTATGTCTATTGTGATCTTCCGACCGTCTGTCGCTATTTTGTGCCTATCGCTACTGCACTCAACGCAGTTGCTGGGGACGAACGTGATGGTGAATGAATATTGGAACTCAAACGGAGGCCCGTCCCGAGGTAGCAAGATGGCTCGGAATGAGTTTATCGAGTTCGTGATTGTTGAAGCTACTTCGGCAGCGGAATTGGCGGCGATGACCTTCGGTGACACTAACAATGGAACCTCCAAATTGAATTCTGTCTTCACGTTTGATTTGGCGACTCTGGATTCGGCCTTGGCAGGA
>CAZCAL010000515.1:0-2563 GCA_964496625.1 uncultured Verrucomicrobiaceae bacterium
GCAAGCGTGTCACCGGGCTCTTCGATGCGTTCATCGAGAACACCAAGGGGACTGTTTATTTGTATGTTAGGAAGTCACAAATTGGACCTGAGTTCATCTATTTCACCCACACAGTCGATGGCGTGGTGCAGGCAGGGATGAATCGCGGAAGATATGGCGACGAACTGATCTTCCGGATCAATCGCTTTTATGATCGCATCGAATTCGTTCAGCAGAACACGGCGTTCTATTTCGATCCACAGAGCCCACTCTCACGAGCTTCGAGTGCCAATATCTCCCTCGCAGTTTTGACAAGTGAGACGGTAGTCGCCGAAGACGAGGGTGGTTACCTGATTTCTGCGGGTAATCTCTTTTTGAAGGAGACGCTGCTCCAGGTTAAGCCCGGCGGGGACAGCGGGCGCAGTGTGCTGGGTAGGCTTTCCGACACCAAGACAAAGTTCCGCTCAATTCGGGGCTACCCAGACAACACGCTGTTTACAGTGGAATATGTGTATGAGAATCCGGCGGCATCTTATTCGTCGAAGGAGGACGATGGATCGGAGGCACTCACCGACCCACGCTATGTCAGCGTCACCGTGCAGCACAACCTGATCCGTGTGCCTGACAATGACTTTAAGCCACGGTACGATGACCCTCGGGTCGGATATTTTTCCACGCAGGTCACCGACATGACAAGTACGGAGCCGGTGCCCTATCGGGACGTGATCCATCGATGGAATCTGGTGAAGCAGAAGCCGGGCACAGCCTTGAGTGAGCCCGTGCAGCCGATTGTGTTTTGGATTGAAAACACCACGCCCTTAGAATTCCGCGACACGATCCGGAAGGCGGCCTTGCGCTGGAACGATGCCTTTCAATCCGCTGGTTTTAAAGATGCACTGGTGATCAAGCAGCAACCCGACAATGCAGATTGGGATGCAGGCGATATCAACTACAACGTATTGAGGTGGACATCGTCGCCTTCTCCTCCATTCGGCGGATATGGCCCTAGTTTTGTGAATCCGCGCACGGGGCAGATCCTCGGTGCGGACATCATGTTGGAGTTCAGCTACATTTCGGGACGGCTGCGCTCCAGTCGTATGTTTGAAGCGCAAGGCTTAGCATCGCAAGATCCCGAGGAGGAGACGCTTCAGCTGAAGGACCCCCATCAGTGCCTTGCCGGTCAATGTGCCCAGCAGGGGATGTTGTTTGGCACCGCCATGCTACGGTTGCAGTCCGCACCACGTGTCGAGATGAAAGCGATGCTTGATGATGCCTTGCATTATTTGGTCCTGCACGAGCTAGGCCACACTCTTGGCTTGAATCACAATTTCCGAGGCAGCCAATTGCACGACGCCACAGTCATCCATCAGCGCGCAGTTACTGAGAAACAGGGGCTGATGGGCTCGGTGATGGATTACCCTCCTGCAAATATCGCGCCCAAAGGCGTGCCACAGGGTCAATTTTTCTCCACTGGCCCAGGCCCATACGATCACTGGGCCATCGAATTCGGCTATTCCGAGGCGCTAGAAGATCCAGTGAAGGAGGATGTTCGTTTGGACAAAATCGCTTCCCGTTCGCATGCCCACGAACTCGCGTTCGCGAACGATGCTGACGATATGCGCCGGACCGGGAAGGGGATCGATCCTCGCGCCATGCTGTTTGATATGAGCAGCGATCCTGTGACCTATGGTGATCAGAGGTGCGAGTTGGTGCAGGAAAAAATGGCTACCTTGCTGAAAACATACCCCAAGCAGGGGGAGAGTTGGGAGCCTCTTTCCCGGGCTTATGTGACACTGACGTCCGAATCGAACAACGCCTTGATCGCCATGTCCCGATATGTCGGCGGCGTGTATGTCGAGCGGGCTTTCGTTGGCCAAGCGCCAGATCAGGTGCCTTATCGCCCAGTGGAACCAGCGCTGCAAATGCGCGCGCTTGATGTTCTGGCAAAGCGGGCCTTTGCGCCTGGGGCAATGACGGCACCCCCTGATCTGTTGGCCCATCTTCAGCGTCAGCGTCGTGGTTTTAATTTTTCTAACGAGGATGAAGTTCCTCGTTTGCATGACCGCGCGGCAAAGCTCCAGCGCAGCCTCTTGGATCATCTCCTCCATCCCTCAATGCAAGAGCGCCTTGTCGATTCGCAACTCTATGGCGACGCGCCGCCGCTCCAAGGACTGATGAATCGCCTCACGCAGGCTGTTTTTGCGGGTGATCCGGCGACGGGGCCAGACAGCATCCGTCAGAATCTCCAAACAGACTATCTGGATCGTCAGTTGCGCATCTTGAATTCTGGAAATACGCCGTCGACCATCAATTCTGTTGCCTTCGCGCAGGTCCAGGAGATCAGACGCCACCTCACTGCGGACGCTGCGTTCGCTGCGAATCCCGCCCATCGGGATCTATTGCTCTACCGCATCCGCCGGGCGCTTGATGAGGCCAAATAACATTCATTCACTGCTGCGCCATGGCTGCCGCCACCGATAAGATAAAATCCACGCCGTATGCTGAGTTTCTCGCTGAACGTGATCAATTGATGCGCTTTAAATGGCTGGCTAGCGAGAAAGCCAAGCGAGACGTCGGTCTCGAA